>JBASAI010000082.1:0-7056 GCA_049650525.1 Arcobacteraceae bacterium | reverse complement strand
GTATGGGACTTCCTTTATTGGCTATTGGTGTTGGTGCAGGAAAATATATGCCAAAACCAGGTGGATGGATGGAAACTGTTACAAAAGTATTTGGTATTATTATGTTAGCGATTGCATTATGGATGTTAGAAAGAATTATTCCATCAAGTGTATTTATGTTTTTAAGTGCATTTCTTTTACTAGGAACGGCGATATATTTAAAAGTATTTGAGCATATTATTATCAAACTTATTACAACAATTATATTCATTTATGGTGTGATTTTATTTACAGGAGCTGTAGGTGGCTCAACAAATGTACTTGATCCTTTGGAAAATTTTAAAGGTGGAAGTGCTATTGTTCAAAAAGAGAAGCTTGATTGGGTATATGTAACAAATATACAAGAGCTTGAAGATGTAGTGAGTAAATCATCAAAACCTATTATGGTTGATTTTTGGGCTTCTTGGTGTGTAAGTTGTAAAGAGCTTGATAATATTACATTTAAAGATACTCGTGTAAAAGATGAGTTAGCAAAGTTCCAACTTGTCAAAGTAGATGTAACTAAAAATACTGAAGGTGATAAAGCTTTGATGAAAAAGTTTAATCTTTTTGGACCACCTGCACTCATCTTCTATAAAGATGGAAAAGAAGAATTACAAAAAAGAATCATTGGTTTTAAAAATGCTGATGAATTTATGGAAAATGTAAAGAGATAGTATGGATTTACTTGTATACATAGAGCGAGGTGGAATTATAGTAAATCTCTTGATAGTGATGAATATCATTGGATTTACTATAATGATTTGGAAAAGTTTTGTTTTTTTTATGGCAAACCGAAATATAAAAACTCTTTCAGATGAGATAATCAATGATTTAAAACTCACTCAAAACTATGAATTAGCGCAAGTTAAATCTTCAATTGCTTTAAAAGTGAGCAATATCGAGACTGGATTAAATACTATAAAAATTATCGCTTCGTTATCTCCTTTGATAGGATTATTAGGAACTGTTATTGGGATTTTAAATTCATTTGATAGTATTAGTCATTTGGGTCTTGGTGATCCTACTGTATTTTCTAGTGGAATTAGTATCGCTTTGATTACGACAGTTGCTGGTTTGATTGTGGCGATTCCTCATTATATAGGATATAATTATTTCATTGGTAGTTTAGATAAGATTGAAATAAAATTAGAAAAAGTAATTTTAGATAAAATCTAATGAGAAAACATAGAGAACCTCTCACTCCTGATATCACTCCATTGATTGATATCGTCTTCATTCTATTGATATTCTTTATTGTAAGCTCCGTTTTTAAAAAAGAAGAGTTGACTTTAAATCTCAATTTACCTCAATCAACTGCCCAAGAATTAGAAGTAGAGATAAAACAAATAAGTATTGAGCTATCTATAGATAAGTTAGCATATTTAGGAAATGAGATAAGTTTTTCAAAACTTGAAATCGAGTTATCAAATATAGAAAAACGAGACAAACCTGTCATCGTAAGAATTGATAAAGATGTAAAATACAATCGTGTGGTAAGGGTCTTGGATATTTTACAAAAATACTCATTTGATAACTTAGCATTAGTGACAGAGCAAAGGTAAAAAAGATGAAACTACATAGAATAATTTTGAGTATTTTGATCAGTGTAGTTTTGGGTACAAGTTTGTTTGCAAAAGAAGAGATTGTTATCAATTTTAAAGATCTTGAAATAAAAGATTTTATTAATATAACTTCAAAGATTCTCAATAAAAATATTTTACTATCATCAGATATCCTAGGAAAAGTCAAATTTGTAAGTAATAAAAAGATATATAAAGAAGATGTTTTAAATATCTTAATTCATGTTTTAGAATCAAAAGGTTTTACACTTGTTAAAAATGGAAATTTTTTCAAAATTGTATCGGATAGAAGTATAGTAAAAAGAGTAGTTGAAGTGATACGACTTAAAAATGCAGACTCTAAAAATGTAATTGCAATTATTGAAGGACTTATATCTCAAAGAATATATAAATATGAAAGTGATATTCCATTTGCTTCTGTTGATGACGAATCAAATTCAATCATTTTAATGGGTCCCCAAGATGAGTTACTTTATTTGAAAAAATTAATAACACAATTAGATCTAGATAGACAACAAGTCTATGTAAAAGCAAGAATCATAGAAGTAAGTGAAAATGAAACACGAAATGTCGGGATTAAATATGGACTAAGTGGAAGTATTGCAAACTCAAATGGTCTGACAAGTATTAGTGCGGCATTAAGTAAAGATTATGCTTTACAATCTATACCTTTGATAAATAATGTTGGAACCGTAATTAATAGTGATGTATTAGCAATGGGCGTTGCAATTAACTTACTCAATCAGAATGGTGCTGCAAACATAGTGAGCGAACCTTCTATTTTATGTATTAATAATAAAGAGAGTTCTATTTATGTGGGTGAAACCAAATCAATCATAACAGGAACAACTAGCCAAACAGACGGACAATCCACGAGTACCTATACACGAGAAGATATAGGGCTAACACTCAAAGTAAAACCTCGAATTTCAAATGCAAATAAAGTAACACTAGAACTAAGTACAGTTTTAGAAGATGCATCCCAAGACGGCAGCGGTGATACGAGTAAAAAAGAGGTTATCACAACTGCTATTGTAAATGATGGAGAAAGTGTTATTTTAGGTGGGTATATAAAAGAAAAAAATGAAACAAGAGAAGATAAAGTACCATTTTTTGGTGATATTCCATTGTTAGGAAATTTATTTCGAAATAATTTAGAAACAAGCGATAAGATTAATCTTGTGATTATTGTGACTCCTTATATTGTTCCTAAATCAAAAGATTTGACCTTTATTAGAAATCAATTAGCACAGTTAAAAACATTAGAAGATAAATATACAAAAGATGTCGAGTTTAGATTAGAGCAAACAAAAAATGAAGATAAAATAAAATCAAATACGATTGATGAATATAATAAAAAAAGAGAGAATATTCCAAATAAAATGTTACAAGAAAATGAAATAGAACATCAAAAAAGATTAAAAAATATATTTCACCTTTAACTTAATCTACACTAATTGTAGATTAGGGGAAAATTGGTATAATATAAAAAAATAAAAGGATAAAAAATGGCAACAGCAACAGCAAGACATATATTAGTAGAAGATGAGCAAGTTTGTAAAGATTTAAAAACTCAAATTGAAAATGGTGACACTACATTTGAAGAAGCAGCACAATCATATTCACAATGTCCATCAGGAAATGAAGGTGGAAGTTTAGGTTCTTTTGGTGAGGGGATGATGGTTCCAGAATTTGATAAAGTAGTATTTAATGATGAAGTTGGTGTAGTTCACGGACCTGTTCAAACACAATTTGGATACCATTTACTAGAAGTTACTTCAAGAGAAGACTAGGACTGTTTTATGGCAAAGGTTAAAGAACACAGTTTTGACATATCTGCAAAACTTGATATGCAAGAGATGAAAAATTCAATAGTTCAAGCTCAAAAAGAGGTTGATAACCGTTATGACTTTAAAGGTATGACAAAAGATATCGACTTAAATATGGGTGCCAAAGTATTGACACTTTTAAGCTCTAGTGATAATAAAATTGATGCGATGAAAGATATTCTTATTTCAAAGATGAATAAAAGAGGTGTATCAATAAACTCTCTTGAAGAACTTAAAAGTGAAGATGCTAGTGGAAATAATAGAAAATTTTCATATAAAATTGTAGATACAATTGAAGCAGATGAAGCTAAAATCATACAAAAAGAGATCAAAGATCTCAAACTCAAAGTAACATCAGTAAATCAAGGTGATGAGATCCGTGTAAGTGGAAAAAATCTTGATGATTTACAAAAAGTGATGAAACATCTTAAGTCACTTGAAGATTTAAAAGCTCCTTTGGTTTTTGAAAACTTTCGATAACAGATAACAACTGTAACTACTAAAGAGTTTCTTTAGTAGTTCTTCTCATTAAAATATCTCTTAATATTACTAACAATTAGCACTTGTTTGACAAATGTGCTAAAATTCAAAAATACTTCTTTTTATACTTGACAAAGAATCACTCATTTGCTATAATTTTATTAGCACTCAAAGATTTATAGTGCCAAACTAAGAAACAATGGTATAACATGATTGATAAAAAAGAGTTTTTATTAGATTCTATTATAAGAGCATATATTGAACATCTTGAACCCATCGGTTCTGGACAGTTAAAATCGATGTATGATATAGCTTATTCACCAGCTACCATAAGAGGATACTTTAAAAAGTTGGGTGATGAAGGCTATTTGGCTCAAGAACATGCAAGTAGTGGACGAACACCTACAACTGAAGCATTAAAAGAGTACTGGAAGAATAGATTAAATATTAGACTTGATATCGTTCATTATAATAAAATAAATTTATTGGCAAAACAGATTGGATTGACAGTATTTTTAAAAGAACAACAACAAGAAATTTTACATAGAGTATTAAATATCGAAAACTTGTATCTCCTTTTAGAATTTAATTCTTTTTCGATAACAATTAAATACAATAGTGCTTTGGATAAATTTTTAAACGATATGTGTGAATTAGAAGCATATTCCGTATTAGAAATTGCGAAGCAAGTTGGGGCTGTTGAGTTATATGTAGAGCTTGATAAGTACCTTTTTAATAGGGATTTTGAGATCATCAATATAAAAGAATTTTTGAAACTTTGTGTTGATTATGATCTTGATGAGCAAGATATAAATAAGTTTTTAAATGGAAATATAATGGATCGTATTAAACCTGATCTGTATTTTCACGGAAGCGACGGATTAAATCAGATACTACCTCATGGATATTTAGGTATTGTTCATGATGTAATAATAAAAAATAAAAAATTTAAAATGTTAGTAATTGGTGAGCTATCAAAAGATTACGAATATTTTTATAAAGGAATTATATAATGAAAGAAAATGAAGAACAAGTAGAAACGGAAGTAATTGAAACAGAAGTTGAAGCGCAAAATAATGTAGAAAATAAAGAATCAGAAGTTATTTCGGATGAAGAAAAATTTGCCTCTTTAGATGAAGAGTTCAAAGCTAAAATGGAAGCAAAAGTTGCTGATGCTGAAGCTCGTGCTAAAGAATCTGAAGATAAGTTTTTAAGAACACATGCAGATTTTGAAAATATCAAAAAAAGACTTGAAAAAGAGAAATACAATGCGATTGATTATGCAAGTGAAAAATTCGCAAAAGATTTATTAGCTCCGATAGATGCTTTACAAATGGCAATTATAAGTGCAAATGGTGATGTTGAACCTGAAGTTTTAGTTGAAAAACTAAAAGAGGGAATAGAGCTTACTGTAAAAGCATTTAATAAAGCGTTTGAAAAACACGATATCACAGAAGTAGAATATGATGTGTTTGATCCAGATTGTCATAATGCTGTGATGAAAGCAGATAGTGATAGTGTAGAATCAGGACAGATAGTAATGGTGATGCAAAAAGGGTATAAGTTTAAAGATAGACTTTTAAGAGAAGCGATGGTTTCAGTAGCAAACTAAAATAAACTCTATGACCGCAATGTCAAAAAACTATTAAAGAAGTAAACAAAATAAAATTTAATAACAAGGAAATAAAATGAGTAAAGTAATAGGGATAGATTTAGGTACAACAAACTCGTGTGTGTCAGTATATGAAGCTGGCGAAGCAAAGATTATATCAAACAAAGAGGGTAAAAATACAACTCCTTCAATCGTTGCATTTACAGATAAAGGTGATGTTCTAGTAGGGGATCCTGCAAAAAGACAAGCGATCACAAACCCTGAAAAAACTATATATTCTATCAAAAGAATTATGGGACTTATGATGGATGAAGAGCATGCAAAAGATGCTGTAAGTAAAGTTGGATATAAAATTGTAAATAGAAATGGAGCAGCGGCAGTTGAAATCGCAGGTAAAACATATACTCCACAAGAAATTTCTGCAAAGATTTTAACAAAACTAAAAACAGATGCTGAGTCATATTTAGGTACAACTGTAACTGATGCTGTTATTACAGTTCCAGCTTACTTCAACGATGCACAAAGAAAAGCAACACAAGAAGCAGGAACAATCGCAGGTCTAAATGTACTAAGAATTATCAATGAGCCAACTGCAGCAGCACTTGCATATGGACTTGATAAAAAAGGTGAGGAAAAAGTTATCGTTTATGATTTAGGTGGTGGTACATTTGATGTTACTGTTCTTGAAATCGGTGATGGTACATTTGAAGTACTTTCAACAGATGGAAATGCTTTCTTAGGTGGAGATGATTTTGATAATAGAATTATTGATTGGTTAGCTGATGATTTTGAATCTGAATTTGGTATAGATTTAAGAAAAGATAAAATGGCTCATCAAAGACTTAAAGATGAAGCTGAAAAAGCGAAAAAAGAGTTAAGTTCAACAAATGAAACAGAGATAAACTTACCATTTATTACTGCAGATGCAACAGGACCAAAACACTTAGTAAAAACTTTAACTAGAGCTAAATTTGAGTCTATGACAGATGATTTAGTTGCAGAAACTTTAGGGCATATCAAAACTGCTATGAAAGATGCTGGACTTGATAATGATGAGATTGATGAAATTATTATGGTTGGTGGATCTACAAGAATCCCTAAAGCACAAGAAGTAGTAAAAGAGTATTTCTCTAAAGAGCTAAATAATTCTGTAAATCCAGATGAAGTTGTAGCCGCTGGTGCAGCTATACAAGGTGGAGTTTTAAAAGGTGATGTTAAAGATGTACTTTTACTAGATGTTACTCCTTTATCACTTGGACTTGAAACTTTAGGTGGAGTTATGACTAAACTTATTGAAAAAGGGACAACAATTCCTGTGAAAAAGTCACAAGTTTTCTCAACAGCTCAAGATAATCAACCTGCAGTTTCAATTATGGTTGGACAAGGTGAGAGAGAATTTGCTAAAGATAATAAATCTTTAGGTCAATTTGAACTTTCTGATATCCCAGCAGCTCCAAGAGGTGTACCACAAATTGAAGTAACATTTGATATTGATGCAAATGGTGTTTTAAATGTATCTGCTAAAGATAAAGGT
>JBASAI010000081.1:0-11658 GCA_049650525.1 Arcobacteraceae bacterium | reverse complement strand
AGATATACCTGTAGCATCTAAGATCAATCTTGATGTATGTAAACCAATACCGAAAATATAAGTTAAAGCATACTCCATTCTTTTTTTGTTTGGTAAGTCTGTACCAGCAATTCTTGCCATGGTCTATCCTTGTCTTTGTTTGTGTTTTTTGATCTCACAGATTACTCTAGTAACACCTTTTCTTTTGACAATTTTACATTTGTCACACATTTTTTTAACTGAAGCTCTTACTTTCATAAAAGTATCCTTTTAGTGTTTTTTCCAAATTTCTATCTTAGGTAGAAATATTATGTTTTCTACCAACCCTTTATAAAACTTATCGCAAAATTTTATAAAAACTTCCGTTGGCTATAGAAAATGGAATTGGATTATAATTAATTCTTACTTAATTTTTTATTAATTATGGAAGCAACATTCGTAGAACTTCCAGTTTGTAAATATTTACGCAGAAGTTGAGAATTTTCTAAAAACTTTTCTTTATCTATTTTCTTGTATTCATCGATCAAATTTTCAAAAGTTACCTTATCTTGAATAAGTTCTTTATGAATTGGCTCTTTCCCCATTTTATCAAAGAATATATTTGCCAATCCAATATACTTTATTTTGATAAGACTTTTTATAATAAAATAATCAAAAGATTTAGCAATATAACTCAACACGAAAGGTGTCCCGATCAAAGCAGCTTCAAGTGTCGCAGTACCACTACAAATAAAAGCAAAATCAACATCTTCTAGGGTTTTATGAGAATCATAACTAACTATAAACATCGAAATATCTCCATAAACTTCGGCAACATAGTCTTGTGAAAAGTGTGGAGGGATTATCAATACAGCTTCTTCATCAATAGCATTTACTATCTCTTTATATATAGGTAAAAGCTTTGATATCTCACCTTTTCTACTTCCTGGCATAAAAGCCACTTGCCCTGATTTTGAAACACTTTTCTTAAGATGGTGTATTTCATCAAGCAAAGGATGTCCAACATATTCTATCATCTCTTTTTTATTGTAATACTCTTTTTCAAAAGGTAAAATCGAGCATAAAATATCACAAGACGCTTCTATTTTTGGTATTCGTTTTTGTTTCCAAGCCCATGCTTGTGGTAAAATATAATATATTATCGTTTTATTTGGGTATTTTTTTTTAATTTTTTTTGCTAATGGAAGATTGAAGCCTGAAGAATCCATTAGTAAAACTGCATCAACATCTTTTGCTAACGCAACCATCTCATTATTTATTTTTAATAATGAGGGAAGTTTTTTAATCGCATCAACGAAACCCATCACTGCTAATTGTGTGATATCATAAGTTGGTTTTCCTAATGACTTATCAAAAATACCTGTTAGTTCTATAGCAGGATTAAGTTCTTTGACAAGTGCTTTTAAATGTATATTTGAAGATGTTTCTAATGCGCATACTAACAACTTCAATTTATTGCTCTTCTATACTTATATTTGTATCTGTATCTAAATTTGTTGCTGTTTCTGTCTCTATATCTTTCTCTTCGTCTATATTTATATCCACATTTGCATCTACATCTATATTTGAATTTGTCTCTATTTCGTTTTCGATATTTATATCTTTATTTGCATCTGTGTCTGTATTCATGATACTTGTAGTTTCATTTATATCTATAGTATTTATATCATACTGTTCAAACTCATTATATTTGATCATTGATTTTAAAAGTTCTGTATAAACCTCTTTTTTTTCTGAATAAGAGCTCAAATGATCAGATAAGACATAAGGATCAGCAGTAAGCGTTCTTTGTTTTCGAAATTCTGA
The DNA here is from genome assembly GCA_049650525.1 of Arcobacteraceae bacterium. Classification (GTDB taxonomy): domain Bacteria; phylum Campylobacterota; class Campylobacteria; order Campylobacterales; family Arcobacteraceae; genus JAIOSF01. The sequence goes on along the minus strand of JBASAI010000081.1, from coordinate 9,873 downwards.
ATACGCCCAAGTTTTCCCTAAATTTTTATAATAATCTCGAACAGCTTCTTTGACTGAATCATATTTTTTAAGATATATTGTTTTATCACCTCGTAAACCAGTTGCTGCAATTCGTGGTTCATTTTCACTAAAAGACCATACTCCAAAAATATTATTCGCCTCTTTTGCAAAACGAGATGTAAGCCAAGCACTCTCTGCTGCTGCTTGTGCTAGAACAATACTTATCGGATGTGGTTTTAATGCATACAATAATTTTTCATTTGAATCAGCATTATATTCTTCTTTTAATTCTTCTATATTCTGTATATTTGTATTATTTTCAATATCCAATTTAATAGCTTGATATTGTTCTTCCAACTCATTATATATTTCTATAGTAATAGGAACTAAGATTTCTTTAAATCGTTCTTTTTTTTCACTTACACTTATTGTGGGAACCTTTTCTTCTTGAAATTCAACTTCTTTCTGTGTTTTTTCTGAATCATTTGATTTTTCTGATTGTGTACAGCCCGTAAATAAAACTCCAGAAATTATAGATAAGTATATTATTTTGGTTATCTTCATTTAGATCTCCTTCGTTTCTTCTTCTGTCACTTTTCCTTTAAAATAGAGACCTTTCTCATCTTTTTTTAAGATCAGTTCCTCTTTACTTGTAGGATATACCTTTGCAGGTGAATCAATAAGTCCCAATTCAAATGCTCTTAAAAAACACGCGGTCATACCTGTACCACATGCTTGTGTTTCTGCTTCTACTCCACGCTCATAAGTTCGTACGAGTAAAGTAGAATTTTCTACTTTTGTGAAATTTACATTTACATCGTATTTATATCGCATTTTTGAACATATTTCCAGATCAAAAAGAGCAATATCATCAACCAATGCTATAGCATGAGGAACACCAGTATCAATGATAACCCATGAGAAACCAAACTCTTCAAACTCACTTTTGATTTGTTTTGGCTGTGTCATTGTTGTTTCAACAATATCACCCTCAACAACACAATTTATCTCTCCAGCACCTGTCAAAAATTTTACTTTATTTCCTGAAATCTTATTTGTATATGCATAATGTGCAACGGCTCGTGTACCATTTCCACACATAGAGGCAGTTGATCCATCATTATTATAAAATAACCATTCAAAATCATATCCATCATGTGGTACTAAAACAATCAGTCCATCAACCTGCTCTTTTTGACATAACTTAATAGCTAATTTGCTATAATTTTCTTTTGTATTCGTATGAAATATTACAAAAGTGTTCCCACTTGCATTATATTTTGTGATTCTCATATACTTCCTCTATTTATAAAACTATGTAAGTATATCAAATAATAATTAAATATTCTAAATAAGACAATTTTTATCTTAATTAAGTTAGTATTCGGAATATAAAAGAAAGAAACTATAGGAAATTAATAATGGAAGTATATCTAGACAATAACTCAACAACAATGATGGACCCAAGAGTAGAAGAAGTATATGTAAGTAATATCAAAAAATACGGTAATGTAAATGTTATTTATAATAAAGGGATAGAAGTACGAGCTTTACTTAATAGTGCATATGATACTTTATATGAAGGTATAGGAGCACAAGATGCGGATGATATCGTTATAACAGCTTCTACTACAGAAGGAAACAATACAGTAATAAAAACATTTTTAGATGCTTTTTTAAATGGTAGTACAAAAAATCATATTATCTCAACTGTAGCAGAACATTCAAGTATCAAATCTCCTTTAAAATATTGTAAAGCAATGGGTATGGATGTTACTTATGTAGGAACAGATGTAAATGGTTTAGTAAATATAAATGAAATAGAGGAAGCTATTACAGAAAACACCTGTCTTATCTCTGTTATCATGGCTTCAAATGAAACAGGTGCTATTCAAGATATCAAAGATATATCAGCAATTGCAAAAAAACATGATGTATATATGCATAGTGATGGTGCACAAGCTGTTGGTAAGATGAAAATAGATGTTACAGATTTAGGGGTTGATTATTTTACATTCTCTGCACATAAATTTCATGGTCCAAAAGGTATAGGAGCTTTATTTGTAAAAGGGAAAGCACCATATACTCCATTAATACATGGAGCTAAAAATATAATGGGTGGTAAAAGAGCTGGTAGTTTATATAACAATGGAGTTGCTGCAATGGCAACTGCAGTTGAGATAGCTAATATCAATCTATCATTTTTAGATCATACAACTCAAAACTTAAGAAATAAACTAGAAGATGAACTTCTTAAAATACCAGATACAAAATCATATGTACCAAGAGTAAAAAGACTTAAAAACCTTGTAGCAATATCTTTTAGAGGTGTAGAAGGTGAATCAATGTTATGGGATATGAATGAAAATGGTATCTATATCTCAACTGGGTCAAGTTGTTCAAGTGAAGATTTAGAATCAAGTGCTGTTGTTGAAGCTCTTGGTGAGAAAGTTGAGATTGCAAATGCAACTGTAATGTTTGCATTAAGTAAATTTACAACAGAAGAAGAGATAGATTATGTGATCGAAAAAGTAAAATCTTCAGTTGAACGAATTAGAGGTATCTCTATGACGTATGCAAAACAAGAAGCATTTAGTCAATTCGTTGAAGATCATTAATCAATAACGAAACCAAAAATAAAGAAATATAAAAAGGAAAAAATATGGCAAGAGACGAACTAGTAACAGGAAACGTTTGGGAACAATATAGTAAAAAAGTACAAGATAGAATGAATAACCCAGTAGCTATGGGTGAGTTTACACAAGAAGATGCAGATAAAGCAAATGCAAAACTTATTGTTGCAGACTTTGGAGCAGAATCATGTGGGGATGCAGTTAGATTATTCTGGCTTGTAGATGAGAAAACAGATACTATTATAGATAGTAAATTTAAATCATTTGGTTGTGGTACTGCTATTGCCTCATCTGATGCTATGGCTGAATTATGTATCGGAAAAACTGTTGATGATGCAACACATATCACAAATACTGAAGTGGAAGCATTTTTAAGAGATGATGCAGATACACCTGCAGTTCCACCTCAAAAAATGCACTGTTCTGTTATGGCATATGATGTTATTATTGAAGCAGCTGCACAATATAAAGGTATCACAAGAGATGAGATCGTAAATGCAGATATCGTTTGTGAATGTGCTCGAAAAACAAGAAAAGATTTAGTTGATGCAATCAGAGAACATAATATCAAAGATATAGATACTCTTATTTCAACTACAAAAGCAGGAAGCTACTGTAAATCATGTATCAGACCAGGTGGTCATGAGCCTCGTGATGTTTATTTAGTTGATGTACTTGCTGATACACTAGAATCACTTGAAAATGAAAGATTAACAACAGCTGCAGATACAACACAAGCTGGTGTAAACTCATTTGACAAAATGACAATAGTACAAAGAATCAAAGCAGTGGATGCTGTAATTGATGAGTTTATAAGACCAATGCTTGTTATGGATGGTGGAGATATGGAGATTATTGATATCAAAGAAAACCTTCCTCATTATGATATATATATTAGATACTTAGGTGCATGTGGTTCATGTTCTTCAGGAGCAACAGGTACTTTATATGCGATCGAGTCTACTTTAAAACAAAAAGTTGATGATAATATTAGAGTTTTACCAGTTTAATCAATAGATTACAACAATATACAAAAGGGATGGCATTTTTGCTATCCTTTTTTTTATGTAAAAATAAGTTATTAATTCTTATTTTTGTATAATATAAAATCATCACAAGGAAATTAGAATGGAAAATATTACAAATACATTAGCGCCATATGCTTTAAACTTCGCAATGGCAATCGTTATCTTCATCGTTGGTAGATTTGTTGCAAAAATCTTAACAAATCTTTTTAAAAAAATTCTAGACAGATCAGAAATTGATGAAACTTTAAAGATTTTTTTAGGCAATGTGATCTATGGTTTATTACTTATAGTAGTAGTATTAGCGGCATTAAATAAATTAGGTGTCGAAACAACATCATTTGTAGCAATTTTAGCAGCTCTTGGTTTAGCTGTTGGTTTAGCATTTCAAAGTACACTCTCAAACATCAGTGCTGGAGTTATGATAATTATTTTTAGACCTATTAGTATAGGAGATTTTGTAGAAGCTGGTGGCGTTGCAGGGACAATTGAAGAGATTAATCTTTTTAATACAGTATTGAAAACACCTGACAATAAAGTAATTATCGTAGCAAACTCAAATATTATTGGTGGAAATATCATTAATTATTCAAAAAAAGATACACGACGAGTTGATTTTGTATTCGGGATTGGTTATGATGATGACTTGAAATTAGCAAAAGAAACATTAACTGATATTGTAACACAAGATTCTCGTGTACTCCAAGACCCAGCTCCATTTGTTGCAGTCAAAGAGTTAGCTGATAGTAGCGTAAATTTTGTAGTAAGAGTTTGGGTGAAAAGTCCAGATTATTGGGGTGTGAACTTCGATACAATAGAGAAAGTAAAATTAACTTTTGATAAAAAAGGAATCAGTATACCATATCCACAAATGGATATCCATACAGATAAAATAAACGAACAATAGGAAATTTATGGCAAATCAACAAATTTTAAAAAATACAAATGCACAACTTTTAGATCAATTTAACGCATCTGTTATGTTTGATAAAGAACTCTATGCTCAAGATATAAAGGGAAGCATCGCTCATAGCAAGATGCTTGCTCTTCAAGAAATCATTACTATTGAAGATCAAGAAAAAATCGAAGCAGGTTTACTAAAAATAAAAGCAGAGATAGATGATGGAAAATTTGAATGGAAGATTGAACATGAAGATCTTCATATGGCTATTGAAAGCAAACTCACAGAATACATAGGCGATGCCGCGGGGAGATTACATACAGCTAGAAGCAGAAATGATCAAGTTGCTACTGATTTTACCCTGTATGTACAAGATAAAACTACTGTATTAAAAGATAAACTCAAAGTGTTCATAGAAACTCTAGTAAATATCGCTTCAAAACATACAGAAACTTTGATACCAGGAATGACTCATCTACAACACGCACAACCAATAAATTTTGGATATCATCTTTTAGCGTATGCAAATATGTTTAAAAGAGATTATGAAAGATTTGAAAGCTCATATATTAGAAACAATAACTGTCCATTGGGAAGTGCGGCATTAGCAGGAACTCCTCACAATATCGATAGATTTAAAACAGCAGAACTTTTAGGATTTAACGCACCTACTTTATCAGCACTTGACACTAGTAGTAATCGAGATTTTGCATTGGAGATTTTATTTAATATATCAACTGCAATTATGCATATCAGTAGATTGAGTGAAGAGTTAATCTTATGGTCAAGTTATGAATTTGGCTTTGTAAAAATGAGTGATGAATATGCAACAACAAGTTCAATTATGCCACAAAAGAAAAACCCTGATGTACCTGAACTCCTTCGTGGAAAAACAGGACGAGTATATGGAAATCTTGTCAGTTTACTGACTGTAATGAAAGGTTTACCTCTTGCTTATAATAAAGACACTCAAGAAGATAAAGAAGGGGTATTTGACAGTGTAAAAACTTGTGAAATCTCTTTGGATATCGTAACTGCTGTTATGGATACACTTATTATAAATGTTGATAAAATGGAAGAAGCGTGTAAAATAGGACATTTAAGTGCAACTGATCTAGCTGATTATCTTGTGCAAAAAGCAAATATTCCTTTTAGAGCTGCATATTATATCACCAAAGATGTAGTTGCCGTTGCAAATACACTCAATAAAGATATGAGTGAATTAACATTAGAAGAGATACAATCAGCAAATGAAGAGGTAAAAAATATAGATAAAGAAATTTTATCTTATTTAAATTTACGAAACTCTATGAATGCCAGAACCTCTTTTGGTGGTACAAGTACAGAACAAACCCTACAACAAATAAAATATTTTAAAGAGTGGTTACAATAAAAAAGATTGCAATATGCAATCTTTTTGAATTCTTTTAACAATATACGATATACTTACATATAATTAAGCACATTTAAGGAAATATAAATGAATGAACAACAAAAAAACTCTCTTGATTTAGCCATCAAGCAAATGGATAAAGCATTTGGGAAAGGTACATTAATACGACTAGGAGATAAGCCAGTTGTAGATATGCCAGTAATAAGTACAGGTTCACTAGGACTTGACTTAGCATTGGGTATAGGGGGACTTCCTCAAGGAAGAGTTGTAGAGATATATGGACCAGAAAGTTCAGGGAAAACAACACTTACACTTCATGCAATTGCAGAGTGTCAAAAAGCAGGTGGAGTATGTGCTTTTTTAGATGCTGAGCATGCTTTGGATACTGCATATGCGAGAAATTTAGGAGTTGATATAGATAACCTTTTAGTTTCTCAGCCTGATTATGGTGAGCAAGCCCTGGAGATCTTGGAAACTTTAGTACGAAGTGGTGCTGTTGACTTGATCGTAGTAGATTCTGTTGCTGCACTTACTCCAAAAGTAGAAATTGATGGTGATATGGACGATATGCAAGTTGGTGTTCAAGCGAGACTTATGAGTAAGGCTCTTAGAAAAATCACTGCAATTATGCATAAAATGAATACAACAGTAATCTTTATCAATCAAATTCGTATGAAAATCGGTATGACAGGATATGGTAGTCCTGAAACTACAACAGGTGGAAATGCTCTAAAATTTTATAGTTCAGTACGACTTGATATTAGAAGAATAGCTTCACTAAAACAAGCAGAAGAAGTACTAGGAAATAGAACAAAAGTAAAAGTAGTGAAAAATAAAGTTGCTCCTCCTTTTAAAGTAGTTGAATTTGATATTATGTTTGGCGCAGGTATTAGTAAAATGGGTGAAATTATTGACTATGGTGTTAAAATGGATATTGTGGATAAAGCAGGAGCTTGGTTTAGTTACAATGATAGTAAAATCGGTCAAGGAAAAGAAAACTCAAAGCAATTTCTACTCGATAATCCAGAAATAGCAGATGAAATAGAGAAGAAAATATTGCAAGCTATGGGTATCGACACAGATGAAGAAGATAAAAAATCTGAAACTAAGTAATCTTTGAGTATAATTAAAAACTTTTTTCGAGAATACAATATCCTTTTCGAGATTAGGTAGTATCTAAAGTAGCCATTGCTACTTTAAAAAGAGAAGCGTGAACTAAGCTTTATAGTTCAAACCAAATTATATAAAGGAATAAAATGCCTACAATTAATCAATTGATTAGAAAAGAGCGTAAGAGAATTGTTGAAAAATCTGGTTCTCCTGCACTTGAAAAATGTCCACAAAGAAGAGGGGTATGTACAAGAGTATATACAACAACACCTAAAAAACCTAACTCGGCTTTAAGAAAAGTTGCAAAAGTTAGATTAACTACTGGATACGAAGTTATTTCATACATTGGTGGAGAAGGTCATAACCTTCAAGAGCATTCAATTGTTCTAGTAAGAGGGGGTAAGATCAAAGATTTACCTGGGGTTAAATACCATATTGTTCGTGGTGCATTAGATACAGCGGGTGTTGCAAACAGAACTGTTGCAAGATCTAAATATGGTACTAAGAAACCAAAGAAATAAGTAGAAGGATTAGATAATGAGAAGAAGAAAAGCTCCCGTAAGAGAAGTAATGGCTGATCCTATTTACAACAGTAAATTGATCACTAAATTTATAAACGCTGTAATGCTTGATGGTAAAAAATCAATCGCTCAAAAAATTATGTATGGTGCAGTTGCTAACCTTGATGCAAGAGGTGAAGAAGCTGGATTTGAAGTATTTGAAAGAGCAATTGAAAATGTTAAACCACTTTTAGAAGTAAAATCTAGAAGAGTTGGTGGAGCTACATATCAAGTACCTGTTGAAGTTAGACCTGTAAGAAGACAAACTTTAGCACTTAGATGGATTGTTGACATTGCTAGAAAAAGAAATGAAAGAACATCTGTTGAAAGATTGGCGAACGAATTATTCGAAGCTGCAAATGAAAGAGGAAACTCATTCAAGAAGAAAGAAGATATGCATAAAATGGCTGAAGCGAATAAAGCTTTTGCTCATTATAGATGGTAATATCACTGTAAATTTACGGTATATAAAAAGAAAAGGGGTGTTTTGCACCCCTTTTTTTATTTAAATTTAGATATAATTACAAAATTTTATCAAATAAAAAGGAAATCTTAAGATGGCAAGAAAAACTCCACTTAACAGACTTAGAAATATAGGTATTGCAGCACATATTGATGCTGGTAAAACAACAACTACAGAAAGAATTTTATTCTACACAGGTGTTGAGCACAAAATTGGGGAAACTCACGAAGGTACAGCAACAATGGACTGGATGGAGCAAGAGCAAGAAAGAGGTATTACTATTACTTCTGCAGCTACAACTTGTCACTGGAAACACCCTAAAACAAATGAAGACTTAATGATTAACATTATTGATACTCCAGGCCATGTTGACTTTACAATTGAAGTTGAGAGATCTATGAGAGTTCTTGATGGTGCTGTTGCAGTATTCTGTTCAGTTGGTGGAGTACAACCACAATCAGAAACAGTTTGGAGACAAGCAAACAAATATAGAGTTCCAAGAATGATTTTTGTTAACAAAATGGATAGAACAGGAGCTGACTTTTTTAATGTTGAATCACAAGTAAATGAAAGATTAAAATCAAATGCTATTCCTATTCAAATACCTATTGGTGCTGAAGAAAACTTCCAAGGTGTTGTTGATTTAGTACAAATGAAAGCTATCGTTTGGGACATCGATGCTGCAATGGGTTCTAACTACCATGTAGAAGAGATTCCTGCTGATCTATTAGATAAAGCTACAGAATATAGAGAAAAAATGGTTGAAGCTGCTGCTGAAGCTGATGATGATCTTATGGAAAAATACCTTGAAGAGGGTGAATTATCTGAAGAAGAAATTATCGCAGGACTTAAAAAAGGTTGTTTAAATATGACTGTTACTCCTATGACTTGTGGAACTGCATTTAAAAATAAAGGTGTACAAACTTTACTTGATGCTGTTGCTATGTATTTGCCATCTCCACTAGAAGTTGAAGATATCAAAGGTGAAACACAAGAAGGTGAGCCAGTTGTTGTAGAATCTACAGATGATGGAAAAGTTGCAGCACTTGCATTTAAAATTATGACAGATCCATTTGTTGGACAACTTACATTTACAAGAGTTTATAGAGGTATCTTACAATCAGGTACTTATGTAATGAACTCTACAAAAATGAAAAAAGAAAGAATCGGAAGACTTCTTAAAATGCACGCAGTAAAAAGAGAAGAAGTAACGGAACTTTATGCTGGTGAAATCGGTGCTGTTGTTGGTCTTAAAACAACAATTACAGGTGATACACTTGCAGATGCAGAAGATCCAGTTATCTTAGAAAGAATGGATTTTCCAGAACCAGTTATTTCTGTTGCAGTTGAGCCAAAAACAAAAGCTGACCAAGAAAAAATGGGTATTGCTTTAGGAAAACTAGCACAAGAAGATCCATCATTTAGAGTTGAAACTGATGAAGAATCTGGTCAAACTATTATTTCAGGAATGGGTGAGCTTCACTTAGAGATTCTTGTTGATAGAATGAAAAGAGAATTTCAAGTTGAAGCTGAAGTTGGTGCTCCACAAGTTGCTTATAGAGAAACTATTAAAAATGGTGTTAATCAAGAGTACAAATATGCAAAACAATCTGGTGGTAAAGGTCAATATGGACATGTTTACTTAAAAGTTGAGCCTATGACTGCTGAAGAAACAAATGATGAAGGTTTTGAATTTGTTAATGAAGTTAAAGGTGGATCGATTCCAAAAGAATATATTCCTGCAGTTGAAAAAGGTTGTAGAGAAACTATGCTTGGTGGGGTTTTAGC
>JBASAI010000080.1:0-9148 GCA_049650525.1 Arcobacteraceae bacterium | reverse complement strand
GAACAGTACAAAGCAGATATTACTTATGGTACAAATAATGAGTTTGGATTTGATTTTTTAAGAGATAATATGCACTATTCATTGGATGAAAAGGTGCAAAGAAACTATAACTTTGTTATTGTGGATGAAGTCGATTCTATTTTAATAGATGAAGCAAGAACTCCACTGATTATCTCAGGACCAACAAATCATAATAGTACAGACTATCTTAGAGCAAATGAAGTAGCACTTGCTCTTACCAAAGGTGAAAAAACAGAAGCGAAAAAAGCTGATGAATCAGAAAGTGTAACTGGTGATTATACTGTTGATGAAAAAAATAAAGTAGTACTTTTAACAGAAGATGGTATTGTAAATGCCCAAAAATTATTTGGTGTAGAAAGTATGTATTCTTTAGAACATGCTTCTTTATCACATCATTTAGATCAAGCATTAAAATCTCATAATATTTTTGAAAAAGATGTTGATTATGTGGTTCAAAACAATGAGATTATAATCGTTGATGAGTTTACTGGACGATTAAGTGAAGGAAGAAGATTTAGTGATGGATTACACCAAGCCTTAGAAGCAAAAGAGGGTGTAAAAATTCAAGATGAATCACAAACTTTAGCCGATATCACATTTCAAAATTATTTTAGAATGTATAAAAAACTAGCAGGTATGACAGGAACAGCACAAACAGAAGCTACAGAGTTTGGGGAGATTTATAATCTTGATGTTGTGAGTATCCCTACAAATGTTCCTATTTTACGAGATGATAAAAATGATCTTATTTATAAAACAGAAAGAGAAAAGTTTATCGCTGTTTGTAATAAGATAAAAGAAGTTTCAAAAACAGGTCAACCGATACTTGTCGGAACTGCTTCTATTGAAAAATCGGAACATCTTCATGAGTTATTAAAAGCAGAAAAAATTCCTCATACTGTTTTAAATGCAAAACAACATGAACAAGAGGGTAAAATCATCGAAGATGCTGGGCAAAAAGGAGCTGTGACTATTGCTACAAATATGGCTGGTCGTGGTGTTGATATTAAGCTGCCTAAAGAGTCTTTAGAGTTAGGTGGATTGATGATCTTAGGAACTGAAAGACACGAAAGTAGACGAATAGACTATCAGCTTCGAGGTCGTGCTGGTCGTCAAGGTGATGTGGGAATATCACAATTTTATTTATCACTTGAAGATAATCTTTTAAGAATTTTTGGAAGTGATAAGATTGCTGGAGTTATGAGTAGACTAGGGCTTGAAGAGGGTGAGCATATCGAATCTGGAATGGTTACGAGAGCTGTTGAAAATGCACAGAAAAAAGTCGAAACAATGCACTTTGAGTCTAGAAAACATCTTTTAGAGTATGATGATGTTTCAAATGAACAAAGAAAAGTTATCTATAAATTTAGAAATGATTTACTTAATGAAGATTTTGATATCAATTCTAAAATAGATGAAAATATCAATGAATTTGCTGTAGTTCTTATGGAAAATGCAAAAGAGATGAGTGATAGTGTTATGCTTGATGATTTTTCATATGAAAATTTGATTTTAAAAATTAAAGAGGAACTTAATATTGATATCAGTCAAGAAGATATTAAAGCAGATGATTATTCCGATATTGAAGCAAAACTCGTTCAATGTTTAAAAGCAAAATATGAAGAAAAAATGTCGATGCCGTCGCAAGAAAAAAGAAATGAAATCGAAAGAATTTTGTATTTACAAGTTTTAGATAAAGCATATCGAGAACATCTTTATTCTATGGATACCTTAAAAACAGGTATTGGACTTCGTGGGTATAATCAAAAAGATCCGTTAGTTGAGTATAAAAAAGAGAGCTACAATATGTTTATAGAGTTGATTGACTCTATAAAATATGAGATTATAAGAATTTTATTTTCAGTACAATTACGAGATGAAGAGGAAGCAAAAAGAGAGCAAGAAGCACTTGAAAGACTCAAAAAAGAGATGGAAGTTTCTGTTGAAGAGATATCTTTAAGCAGTGAAGAACCGCAAACTGTAGCTGAAAAAAAAGTTGCCCGAAATTCACCTTGTCCTTGTGGAAGTGGAAAAAAGTATAAACAATGTTGTGGACAAAGTGGTCCCAAAAAAGGTCTTTTGGCAAAATAATTTGAATACAAAACTTATAAACTTCATCGTTAAAAAGTATTTAACTTTTGATAAAAAAAATCCTTTTATCTCTATTAGTGCTATTTTAGCATTTTTAGGTGTAGGTATTGGGGTGATGGTACTTATTATTGCAATGGCAATTATGAATGGAACGGCTAAAGAGTTTGAGAAAAAGCTTTTTACGATGAACTATCCTTTGAGTATCTATCCCAAAATAAATGGTATGGTTGATGTTGCACTGTTACAAGATTTGGAAAAACAGTTTCCTGATATGATTTTTTCACCATATTTAACTTCTCAAGTGATGATTCAAAGTGATGACTCAATGAGTGGTGGAGTTGTATTTGGTGTTGATAAAGAGAAAGAGTCTGCTATAAATAGTATTTATGCAAAAGCAGTTAAAGATATTGACACTTTTGGAAAGTACGATTTAATAGTAGGGCAAGGTATCAAAGATGAGTTGTATTTATATAATAATCAAAAAGTTACCCTCTATTTTACTACAATAAATCCGAGTGGGTTTTCCCTATTACCTAAAATGAAACGATTTTCTTATTCTGGAGAATTTCAGTCCGGATTGACAGCATACGACAAAGCATACATGTATACTTCTATTGAATCATTACGAACTATATTAAAAAAAGATGAAACATATTATGATGGAATCCATATTTTTAGTAAAGATCCATTTAAAGATAAAGAACGAATAGAAAAATCTTTACCAGATTTTGGCATAGGTGTTGTTGGATGGTGGCAACAAAATGGAAACTTCTTCGCTGCTATGGAAATGGAGAAAAAGGCACTTTTTATAGTGTTGATGTTGATTATTCTTATTGCTTCTTTAAATATCATTAGTTCATTATTGATGACTGTTATGAGTAGACGAAAAGAGATTGCATTGTTACTCTCACTTGGTGCGAGTCAAAAAGAGGTGAAACATATTTTTTTACGGTTAGGTCTAATTATTGGATATAGTGGTATTCTCTTTGGAATTATATTCGGTTTTGTAGGGATGTATCTTTTATCAAATTTTGATATTATTTCATTGCCTGCTGATGTGTATGGTACTACAAAACTCCCTCTTCTTTTAGACACAGTTGATTTTGTATCGATTATCATAGGAAGTTTGGTTATTGTATTTTTATCTTCATACTATCCTGCAAAAAAAGCAACACAAATAGATGTGTTGGATGTGTTACGAAATGAATAATAAACTATGACAAAGTACTTTATTTAAATAAAGCACTTCCTACTCTTACCATCGTAGAACCATTTATGATAGCGGTACTAAAATCACTACTCATTCCCATTGAACAGATTGTAGCATCTTTACAATGATCGAAAATATTTTTTGTTACTTGAAAACTTTCAATGATTTTTGATTTATCTTCTGTATGTGCACCTATACTCATGATTCCTTTTAAGTTAATATTCGTATATTTTTTTTGGATCTCTTCATAAATATCTGTTGCATTTTCTGGTGATACTCCTGATTTAGTTTCTTCATACGCACTATTTACCTGGAGTAAACAATTCATCTTTTTATTTTTTGCTTTGAGTTTCTTATCTAAATCTTCTGCTAAGTCTATGCTATCAAGTGAGTGCATTAAAATAGGATTGAGATCAATAAGATTATTGATCTTATTTTTTTGCAAACTTCCTACAAAATGCCATGCAATTGGTAAGTCTTCTAATGCTTCTTGTTTTCTTTTTAAATCTTGCACTTTATTTTCGCCAAAAGCTCTTTGTCCTGATTCGTACAACTTTTGTATATCTTCAGCTTCTGAATATTTACTAATAGCAACAAGTTGTACTATTTTATGATTGTTTACTTGTAATCGTGAAAATTCTATTTCTGTTATCACAGCATCGAGATTTTGTACTGCTTGTTCTTTTGTCATTTTAAACTATCCTCATTTTTTTGTTATTATACATTATTTGTTGTAAAAAGATACAATTATTAAAAACTGTATAAAATATATACAACTTTTTACTTGACATTATCCCTTAATGTGTTAAAATATGGTAGTTAAAAAGAAAAGGATTTAATAAATGGGAAAATTCGTTAAAAATACAGAAGAATTTTTTACTTATTGTAAAGAAAATGAAGTTGAATTTGTAGATTTTAGATTTACTGATATTAAGGGTGCATGGCACCATATTAGCTATAGATACAGTGCAGTATCTGAAACATTACTTGAAAATGGTATGCCTTTTGATGGGTCAAGTATTGATGCTTGGCAACCAATTAATAAATCAGATATGATTTTAAAACCATCAGTAGAAACAGCATTTTTAGATCCATTTACAGCTGACAGTACAATTATTGTAATTTGTAGCGTATATGATATTTATAAAAATGAGATGTATGCAAAATGTCCAAGAAGTATTGCGGCTAAATCTTTAGAGTATTTAGAAGCTGCAAATATTGGTGATGTTGCATACTTTGGTCCAGAAAATGAATATTTTATTTTTGAAGATGTTAAAGTAAAAGATGCTCCACATGAATCACACTATAAAGTTGATACAGAAGATGGTGGATGGAATAGAAACACAGAGTATGAAGGTGGAAACATGGGTCATATCTCTGGACAAAAAGGTGGGTACTTCCCAGTTGCACCTGTTGATAAAGGTGTAGATTTACGAGCTGAAACTATGCTTATTTTAGAACAAATTGGTTTAGAAGTTATGCTAGGACACCATGAAGTTGCACAAGGTCAACATGAAATCGGTATCGTTTATAGCACACTTGTAGAAGCTGCTGATAATGTTCAAAAGCTAAAATATGTAGTAAAAATGGTAGCACACTTAAATGGTAAAACAGCTACATTTATGCCAAAACCAATTCATGGTGATAATGGTAATGGTATGCATGTACACCAATCAATCTGGAAAGATGGTGTAAATACATTCTATACAGAAGGAAACTATGGTAATCTTTCTGATGAAGCGAGATGGTATGCTGGTGGAGTTTTTGAGCACGCATTTGCAGTTGCTGCATTTACAAATGCTTCTACTAACTCTTACAAAAGATTAGTACCAGGTTTTGAAGCACCTAGTATCTTAACATTTTCTGCTCAAAACAGATCAGCTGCTTGTAGAGTTCCTTGGGGAGCTGGAGCACCTGCTACTAGACTTGAAATGAGATTTCCAGATTCTACAGCAAATCCATATTTAGCATTTGCTGCTATGATGATGGCTGGAATTGACGGTATTAAAAATAAAATGGAACCTGTTGGGCCGATGGATGAAGATCTTTTTGAATTATCTTTAGATGAAATCAGAGAGAAAAAAATTCCACAAATGCCAAATACTTTAAGAATGGCCGTTGAAGGTTTAATCGTTGATAACGATTTCTTACAACCAGTATTTTCTAAAGACTTTATTGATACATATCAACACTATCAATATGATAGACAAATTTGGCCTTATGAGTCAAGACCAACTGCTTTTGAGGTATTAACAACTTATTCTTGTTAATCTCCGTCAAGATGATACTAAAAAGGCAGAGTATACACTCTGCCTTTTTTTATGACTAAAACTATAGACTTAGTTAACAACATTTTAAACTTTATTTGGATAAAATAGTTATATTAACGCAAGTCTATAATCAAAAAAAATAGATAATAAAAAGGAATATAATGGGTTGTAACTTAGATAAATTAACTTCTTTTAAAGACAACTGTGGGTTTGGTTTAGTAGCTCACTTAAAAAATAAACAAACGCATCAAAACTTAGATGATGCTATTACTTCACTAGAAAGAATGATGCATAGAGGTGCAGTAGCAGCAGATGGTAAAAGTGGTGATGGTAGTGGATTGTTATTTTCTATACCAGACCAATTTATGAGAAAAATGGCAATGCAAGAAGATATAGATCTTCCAAAACAATATGCAGTAGCAATGATTTTCTCAAGTACTGACGAACAACTAAAAACTTTTAGATCGTTTTGTGAAAAAAACGATTTGAAAGTTATTTTAAACAGAACAGTACCGGTTGATACAGATGCTTTAGGTGAATTTGCTTTAAAAATCTTACCTACAATAACACAGATTTTTGTAGTACCAGAAACTTTAGTTTCTGCAAAACGATTTGAAGCTATGCTCTATCTTGCTAGAAAAGAAGCAGAGCATGCACTTGAAGATGAAGAGGATTTTTATATTCCTAGTTTTTCAGCAAAAGTGATTTCGTATAAAGGGCTTGTAATGCCTACTACGATTAAGCAGTTTTATATTGATCTTCAAGATGAAGATTTTAAAATTTCTTTTGCTTTATTTCATCAAAGATTTTCAACAAATACATTACCAAAATGGAAACTAGCACAGCCTTTTAGAGGAGTTGCTCATAATGGTGAAATCAATTCTATTGAAGCAAATAGATTTAATGTTGAGATTAAAACAGAAGCGATTAAATCTGAAATATTTACAGATGAAGAGCTAGAAAGAATTTTCCCAATTTTACAAGAGGGTGGAAGTGATAGTGCTTCGTTAGATAATCTTTTTGAATTTTTAATCATCAATGGTATGGATTTTTTCAAAGCTGCACGCTGTTTAGTACCAGCACCTTGGCAAAACTCTCCACATATGGATAGTCAGTTAAGAGCTTTTTATGAATATTGTGCGATTAGATTTGAAGCATGGGATGGTCCTGCAGCTGTAAGTTTAACTGATGGACGACATATTGGATGTTTGATAGATCGAAATGGTTTACGACCATCAAAATACTTTCAAACAGAAGATAAGCTTTATATCACAAGTGAATATGGGACAGTATTAGTTCCTGAAGAAGAGATTATTGATCGAGGGAGACTACAAAGTGGTCAGATGATTGCTGTGGATATCCAAACAGGTACGGTACTAAAAAATGATGATATAAATAATTATTTAAAATCTTCACAAAACTACGAAAGCTGGCTAACTTCAAATATTAAATATCTTCAAGAGTATGTAGAAGAAAGTTTTCTTGATTTAAGTGGATATATCTTCAAAGACTTAGAAAAACGACAAAAATATGCAAATATTACTTATGAAGTGATTGATCAAATGATTATTCCTATGGCTGAAGAAGGTAAAGAACCAACTGGTTCTATGGGTGATGATACACCATTAGCCTGTTTCTCAACTAAAAATAGAAATTTTACAGATTTTTTTAGACAGAAATTTGCTCAGGTAACAAATCCTCCTATTGATCCATATAGAGAAAAAGTTGTTATGAGCTTAAATACAGGTATAGGTAAATCATATAATATACTAGAAGAAACTCAAACAAACTCAAAAAAACTTAAAGCTGCTACTCCTATTTTGATGAAAGAGAAATATGATGTTTTAGTAAGTTTTGGTGATGAAAAACATGAAAGATATGATTCTGATTATAAAAATAAATTTTTCAACACGACATTTACAACTAATTTACAAGAATCACTTAAGGCATTATACAAAGAAGTAAAATATGCAGTAGAAGATGAAAATGTAAGTGTAGTTATTTTGGATGATAGAGATGTTTCTGAAAATGAAAAAATAATCCCAATGGCTCTAGCAGTTGGATATATCAATCATCAATTAGCAAAAGACAAAATAGCAAGTACTGTTTCAATAGCTGTAGTGACAAGTGAAGTATATGATCCACATAGTGCAGCTGTATTGTTTGCATTTGGAGCAACTGTTTTATATCCATATATGATGTATGCATCAATTGTTGCTTTTTATGAGAGAAAAGATTTATCAACAATGGCACTCCAAACAAAACTAAAAAATAGTGCAAAAGCATTGGGTTCTGGATTGTTGAAAATTATGTCTAAAATGGGTATTGCTACTATGTCATCATATAGAAACTCATCGTTGTTTGATATTATTGGATTGAGTGATGAGATTTGTGATGAGTGTTTTACTTATGCAAATACTGATATTTGTGGATTGGGATATGATGATATTGAAAAAAGAATAGAATCATTACATTTTAATGCATACTTCAATGATAAATCTATGTTCCCGCTAGAAATGGGTGGATTTTATAAGTATCTTGATGGTGCTGAGTACCATGATTATGCACCAGCAATTACACATGCAATGCATAATAAAAATCCATCTGGTGAAGAAAGTATTAGTGACTTTAAAGAGTTGAAAAATCTTATTGAAAATAGAGATAAAAAGTTTATTCGAGATTTCTTTGAGTTTAATAGTGATAAAAAAGCAATTGACATCAGTAAAGTTGAATCGAAAGAAGAGATATTTAAAAGATTTGCAAGTGCTGCTATGAGTTGTGGTTCTATTTCTGTGGAAGCACATGAAGCTGTTGCGATAGCTATGAATACAATCGGAGCAAAATCAAATTCTGGTGAGGGTGGAGAAGATCCTAAAAGATTTGGAACACTTAAAAACTCTAAAATTAAACAAGTTGCATCAGGAAGATTTGGTGTTACTCCAGGATATTTAGTAAACTGTGAAGAGCTACAAATCAAACTAGCACAAGGTGCAAAACCAGGTGAAGGTGGACAGCTTCCAGGTGCTAAAGTTACACCTATGATTGCAACACTTAGACATACAACGCCTGGTGTTACACTTATTTCACCACCTCCTCATCATGATATTTATTCTATTGAGGATTTAGCACAATTGATTTTTGATTTAAAACAAATCAATCCAAAAGCTACGATTGCAGTAAAACTTGTATCAAGTATTGGTGTTGGTACTATTGCAGCTGGTGTTGCTAAAGCATATGCAGATAAGATTATTATCTCTGGTGCTGATGGTGGAACTGGTGCTGCTCCATTGACATCGATCAAACATACAGGAAATGCTTGGGAAATGGGGCTTAGTGAAGCACATAATTCTTTAAAAGCAAATCATCTACGAGGTATGGTTCACCTTCAAACTGATGGTGGATTAAAAACTGGTATGGATGTTGTGAAAGCTGCTATGCTAGGTGCCGAATCATATGCATTTGGTACTTCAGTGTTGACATTATTAGGGTGTAAAATCTTAAGAATTTGTCATACAAATAAGTGTAGTGTGGGTGTTGCGACTCAAGATGATGCTTT
>JBASAI010000079.1:0-1596 GCA_049650525.1 Arcobacteraceae bacterium | reverse complement strand
AAGCACCACAATTATTACTTGCTACAATTAAAAGGGGATCAAGAATAAAGATATTAGAAGTATCTATAGCTACAAATAAAGAAGAAGCTTCACCTATGAGTTTTATACAATATTTGTCAAAACAATCTATTAATCATCCAAACTTTTATCCTACTGATGTATTTATGCTAGAGGAAATAGAATATAACGTAAACAAACCATGGGTATTAATAAATCATTCTGAAGATTTTTCTCAGGTTACACTAGCTGGATATATTAAATCAGTAACAATTAATGGAAGAAGAATATCAATAGATAAATATGCAAAAATATCAGTCGCAACAAGATTTATTAATATTATATTACCAAAAGGTGTGGAACATAGTAAATATTGGAAAAATAGTAGTAATATTGGTGTTGATATAAAATCTTGCGAAATTGATGACAATACTGGAAAATTTAGATGTCAAAAATTAGTGTTTAACATAAAACATAAAAACAATAATATTGAATTTTCTGATTATTTAATAACACCAAACGATACTCCAAAAAATGTACTAAAGTTTTTAGAAAAATATGCAAAAAACATGGCAAATAATAAAACTGAAAGATATTTAAAGGAAACTGACGTAAATGTTACATTGAGTAGAGCAAGACATAATAAAAAATATGGAAAGTATCCAATAATTTTTTTTAAATATCACGGGCAAGATAAAAGTAAACACAGCAATCTTCCACAGTACATTAAGGGATTCTTATATCCAGATGGATATATATCTCTTACTTCTAGAGAAGAATCAAGAAAAAATATTGTAGATTTAATGGTTAATAAAAATATTAAATTTGATGAAGCGCTTAAATTAGTTAATCATAGAGAAATGCCATTTACAAGTAGAAAAGGATTTAAATTATACCTTAAAGAATTAATCAATTTATCTAAATCAAAAAATATAAGCGATTCAGAATCTTTTTTTAGTGAATATGCTATATTTAAAGATATTACATCAAATAAAATACCTGGAAGTATTAAAGAACAAATCAAATTAATTAATGGGACATTTGATGAAAATAACTCTAAATTATTGAATCCATTTGCAATGGATGGGCTTTCAGATCCTTATAGCACTACCGTGATAACAAAAAAATTTACACCACCTCTTTATTCTTCCTCTTCTTCTTCTACAAACGGAGATAATAATGTAGATATGTGGAAAAATAAACAAATGCTAGAATATATTGATTCTTTAGAAAAAATAAATACAGATATTTTCGATCCTGTTTCTATAGTATTTGCTGTATTATTTTCATTATATGAATGGGGCGATTCTGCAAAAAAAATCAGTAAAATAATTGTACCACATTTAAAAAAAAACTATGAGCATGGAAGTAAAGGTGTTGGGGATAAAATTAGAAAAATCTATAGATCATACAAAAACAGATTTATTATGAAATTCCTCGAAAAAACAAGAGGTATGTCAAATGAAGAAGCTTCTAACGTTTTATTGAATATGTCCATTAAATCATTAAATAAATCTGCTGTTGAAAATCCTACTAAAACTATTGCAACTATAAGATCATTAACAATCCAAGAATTATCAAAATTACCAATTAATTTAG
>JBASAI010000078.1:0-2465 GCA_049650525.1 Arcobacteraceae bacterium | reverse complement strand
ACAAATAATAACTTTGATTTTTTTATACGATATTTTACTGGATATGGAGAGAGTTTGATAGACTATGATGTGAAAATAAACAGAGCAAGTTTTGGAATAATTATAGCAAACTAAATATAAGAAGATTATTTTTTATAATCTTCTTATCAGACAAAGACTATAAAAAAGAGATGATCTCTTTTTCTAAATCTTTTATATCAATAATCGTATCGTGAAGTACTTCACTACTAAAAAGTTCACTGATCGATGCTGGTATCTCTAAATCTAATTTTGATGATATCGCTTGTAATGCTTCTTCATCACTATATGATTTATCATCTTGATTTAAAGCATTTAATACTGTTGGAGAAAACTTTGTCCACTCAGCTGTTGAGTAGATCACAGTTTTGAGGTCTTTTGTTCTAAGATCTTCATATGCTTTGATACAAGTAGCAGTATGTGGATCCATCAAATATCCGTCATCAACAAAAGATTTCATTGTTTTAAGACCATATGCATCATCACTAAATGTCGCTGCAAAATATTGTTTGAGTACTTCTAGTTCTGCTTGTGTGTGTTCAAAAAAACCTTTTGTATTAAGGTCTTCCATCAGCTCTTTTGTTCTAAATGCTCCACAAATATCATAGATCACTCTTTCGATATTTGACGATTTTAGAATATCCATCGCTGGTGATTTTGTCAATTTGAGATCTTTTCCTCTGATATCATAAATACCTAAAGTAAGCCATTGAGTCAAGATATTGTTCTCGTTTGACGCAACTAAAAGTTTCTCAACAGGTAGACCCATCTTTTGTGCATAATATGCCCCTAAAACATTTCCAAAATTTCCACTTGGTACATCGATATATATTTTATCTCCTAAAGTAATCTCCCCTTGTCTTAAAAGTTCTAAATAACTTTGAAAATGATATACAATCTGAAATATAATTCGACCAAAGTTTACACTATTTGCGGCACTTAGTTTGATACCCTCTTTTTGTAACTCATCTTTAAAGCTTTGACTTGCTAAAAGATTTTTTAGAGCATTTTGAGCGTCATCAAAGTTCCCATGGATTCCTACAACTTTTAAATTTTTACCATTTTCAGTAACCATTTGTAGTCTTTGAACATCACTTGTTCCACCGTCTGGATAGAGACATACTACTTTGATACCTTCTTTGTTCTTAAAAGTATTGAGTGCAGCTGGACCAGTATCTCCAGAAGTCGCAGCAAGGATCAAATACTGCTCACCTCTTTTTTTGGCAACTGCACTTAAGATAGAACCAAAAGGTTGTAACGCCATATCTTTAAACGCTCGTGTTGGTCCATGATATTGTTCGTTTACAAAGAGATCATCTTTTATTTTTACTACAGGTGATGGATTTTTGGGATTATCAAAATGATCATATAATGATAATGCTTCATTGATCGTCGCATCATCGATATCGATTTTAAATGCTTTTAAAATATCATACGCTAATTCTTTATACGAAGTATTTAAGTGTTTCGTTATGAACTCAGCCCCTAAACTTGGTATCTCTTTTGGTACATACAATCCACCAAAAGATGAACTTGGATTTAAAATTGCATCTGAAAACTCAACTTCATTTGCTCTTATTCCGTCGTTTCCTCGTGTTTCTATAAAACTCATTTGAAAATTCCTTGCTATTATATTGTCGCGATTATATCAAAACTATGGTTAAATGGTTTTAAATTGCAATATGCAATATTTTTGTCATCTTTTTAATTTTTCTGTTACTATTTTAAAATATAGAAAATTTGGAGTTATTATGGATGAAAATATATTATCAAAATGCCAATGTGGTGGCAATGTAAAAATTTTTGATGCCTTATACGAATGTGAAAAATGCAAAGCACAAGTATGGAAATATAGTTTTAAAAGAGAGTTCAAAGATAAAGAGGCAAAAAAACTTTTCAAAGGTGAAACGATTATGCTCAAAGGTTTTAAGTCAAATACAAATAGCCTTTATGATACTAAAGCTTTTTTAAATGAAGGGAAAATGGAGCTTATATTTGATGAAGAAACTAAGTCAACAACAATGTTTTTATGTGAATGTGGTGGTGAAGTAACGCAGATAAATGGTGGCTACAAGTGTAACTCTTGCGAAAAAATTGTGTGGGCAAAGTTTATGAACAAGCTTTTAACCTTTCGTCAAATCAAAAGACTCTTTAAGGGAGATGGGCTTAAACTCACCAATCTCAAATCCCAAAGGGGAAATATCTTTAATGCAGAGATATTTTATGTCGATAATGAAGTAACTTTAGAATATATTTGATAAAATGGGGCATATTAAATAGAAGGATTCAAATATGTTACTTGGAGTAAATATAGACCATATCGCCGTTTTACGAGAAGCTAGAAAGATAAACGACCCAAACCCCCTCGATGCTCTAGGAGTTTGTAAACTAGCAGGTGCCGATCAGATCACGATACACTTACGAGAAGATAGAAGACATATGCAAGA
>JBASAI010000077.1:0-10588 GCA_049650525.1 Arcobacteraceae bacterium | reverse complement strand
CAAATAGAGAGTGCTATTGATTGGTGTGTGTAACTACCGATATCAAGTCCAATAGGAGCAAAAAATCTTTTATCTTTTTCTAAATTAAATTGTTCTTTTTTTCTTTGCATATTATGTTTATTTCCCATCATACCTATATAGTTTATATTTGATTGAAGTAGAGCCTTTAAATAGGTGTTATCCGTTTTAGGATTATGACTTAAAATAACCGACGCATCATAATCACTTAAATCTAAAGTTAAAATATCTTCTAAGTTTATAAGCTGTATTAATTCATCAGCTTCTTGTACATATTCTTTGTTGATTTGTATATCAACTACTGTTGTCTTCCAAGTCATTAAATTTGCCATAGCAACCAATGAACTCACATGTGCACCACTTCCAAAAATCAAAAGAGAATAAGGCTTTTTTATATACTTTTTTATTCCTTTATAATTACTTTTATAATAAAAAGGGATACTTAAATAGTTGCTTGTTCCATGTCCTGAAGATTCATCTTGAGTAATAGATTCAAAAGTTTGATTTTCTCTTGTATTTAAAACCTCTTTTGAAGTAGTTAATACTATTTTTTGTAAAAAAGAACTTCCTAAAACACCTATAAACTCTAGATTTGAGTTTACAAGCATTAAATTTCCCTCTTTTGTAAAGGTAGAACCTTTAGTATTTGTAACTGTTGTTAAGGCAATATCGAGTTTTTTATTTTTAGAGTTTTTTATAAACTCTAAAAATTGTTTATTTTCAAACACGCTTTAAGATCTTAGTTTTATAGGCATAGAATGATACCTTTTCCCTATTGCATCAAAAAGTGCATTTGGAACAGCTGCTAATATTGGTGGAACACCAGGCTCTCCAATACCTCCTATTTTTGCTCCTGAATTTATAATACTTACTACTACTTCTGGTGCATCTGATATTCTTGATACAACATAATCATAAAAGTTGTTTTGCATTGCTTCACCATTTTGTATTGTGATTTGGCTATATTTAAGTGCAGAGATTCCAAAGTTTATTGAACCTGCTATTTGGTTTTCGACATTTTGTGGATTGAATGCAAATCCACAATCAACACTTGCCCAAACTTTTTCTACTTTAAAATCATCATTTGTAACTCGAACCTTTGCAACCTGAGCACAAATTGTTCCAAATGACTCATGAATTGCTACTCCATAACCTACATTTTTCTCTTTCTTTCTATTTTCCCAATCTGATTTTTTAGCGACATCTTCTAATATATTTATAAACCTTTGGTCAGTAAGCATATTAATTCTATATTCTATAGGATCAACACCAGCTGCAAATGCTGCTTCATCAACTATACCTTCAACAGTAGGTCCACTTTGCGTATGCCCAACTGATCTCCACCATAAAACAGGAATAGGAGAATCCATAGTATACGCTTGCATATCATGATTATCTATATCATAAGAATGATCTACTAGTCCTTCTTTTTGTGCTCCATCTACTCCATTTTTATATCCAAATGCTTCAAAAACAGAACCTTTAAAAATAGATTGTGAAACAACTTTTGCATCAACGGCTTTTATTATACCCTCTTCATCTAGCGCAACTTTTACTTTATTTTTATATTTTGGTCTATAATTACCCATTTTGATATCGTCTTCTCTTGTCCATAAAGTCATAATAGGATACTCTTCATCCTTTGCTACATATAAACCATCTAAAACAAAATCTGCATTTATCGTTCCTCTTCTCCCAAATGCTCCACCAAGAAAAGGAGTGTTATATGTAATGTTTTCTGGCTTTACTCCAAGTACTTTTATAGCAACATCTTGTGTTAAACTCTGCGATTGGGCAGATGACCAAATGGTTGCTTTATCTTTTTCGTGGTGAGCTAAAAAACCTAAAGGCTCCATAGGGGCATGAGCTAAAAATGGAAAGTTGTATTCTGCTTCGATTACTTTATCTGCATCTTTAAATGCTTTTTGAGAATCACCGTCTTTTCTCATAGAGGAACCATCTTTTGCCATCATTTTACTATATGACTCATCCAAATCTTTTTCGCTTATATTCTTAAAATTTCCTTTATCCCATACAACATCTATTACAGATAAAGCCTCTTTAGCTTGCCACCAATATTGAGCAATAACCGCAATTCCTGTTGGTATTTGTTTTACTTTTATCACTCCGTTTTTTTCTAAAGCTTTACTTGCATCATAACTTTTTATTTTTGCTCCAAAAACTTGTGGGTGAAGAATAGCTGCATATTTCATACCATCTACTCTTATATCTATACCAAACTCTGCTTTACCTGTAACCTTTGCCCAAGACTCTTTAGGATGACGAGGCTGGGGCTGTCCTATAAATCTACAATCTTTTAAATCTTTTACTTTAGGATTTTTAGGAATCTCCATAGTTGTTAAATCTAAACTCAACTCTGCAAAAGTAAAACTCTCTTTTGTCTTTTTATTAAAAACTTTCGAATTTTTTGTATAGATATTATATGCTCTTACTTTCCATCTTTTTGCAGCTGCAGATATCAACATCTTATTAACAGCTGCTCCAATAGTTCTCATCTCCAATTGTTTTCCAATGATAGAAGAGGAACCTCCTGTTATCATTAACGGACCAAAGTAGCTATTGTAGATAGGGTTTACACTTGCAGGTTTAAAGTTTATCTTTTCCCAATCAACATTTAACTCTTCTGCAATACACATAGCTAATGTCGTATATGTTCCTTGCCCCATCTCTACTTGACTCATGATAAAGTTAATCTGATTATCTGATGTTATTTCAATAAAGGCATTTGGTTGAAGTTCTTTTGATGATGGAGTATCACTAGCTCTTGATTTAGTAGGAAGATAAAAACCAAGCACAAATGCGGAAGTTACAGCTGATGTTGTTTTTAAAAAATCTCTTCTTTGCATTTTAAACCTTTTCTACTATTGCAGCTTTTATAGCTGTTTTTATTTTACTATATGTTCCACATCTACAGATATTTCCATCCATAGCTTGTACTATTTCATCATCATTTGGATTTGAATTTTTTTTGAGAAGTCCAGCAGCATTCATAATTTGTCCAGATTGGCAATATCCACACTGTACAACATCTTCTTGCACCCAAAATTTCTGTAATTTTTGTACAGTTTTATCTGTGTTTGTCTCAATAGTTTTAATATGATGAGTTTCTACTTCACTTATAAATGTTTGGCAGGCTCTTACGGCTTTATCATTAAGAAGTACTGTACATGCACCACATTGTCCAACTCCACAACCAAACTTTGTACCTGTAAGATTTAAATGATCTCTTAAAATCCACAATAACGGAGTTTTTGGGTCTATATCTATACTATATTCTTTTTCATCAACTGTTATTTTTTTGAACATAAATTTTCCTTTTTATTATTTATTTTTTACTGTCTTTTTCAATTTGCTTTTTTTATTAAACAAAATAATAGCAAATAAGGAAAGTAGACATCCTATGATTGTAGATTCAGCAATTTTTTCACCATAAACGAAATAGCTAGAAACAGTAGCACCTATTGGAACAATAAACATAAATACCCCAGTATTATGAGCACCTATTTTACTTGCACTTACAAAAAATATTGCCATTGCAAATGTTCCAGCAAAAAGACCAATAAAGAATATGTTGTACCAAAATATAGAGTCATATAATGTTATTTCAAAAGGATGATAAGGCAATGCTAATATCATATTAGTAAAAGCTGTGACCCAAAAAAGAACTAAAGTATAAAAAATTGGATCAACTCTATGTGAAACTTTCTGGGTTATGATTGTTACAAATGACCAAACAATAGCACAAATTAGAAAGTAAATACTATTTAAGTTTAAAAATGACAAACCCTCCATTGGAATTTTTAGTAAAATAATAGCTCCAAATATACCAATACCTAAGGCTAACATTTGTTGTATAGATACTTTTGTGCCAAAAATTAAAATAGATAGGAAAAATGTAATCAAAGGAACCAATGAAGTAACCATAGTTCCCCCATATCCAGCTTCTCCATGTGCAAGCCCAGCAAAAAATAAATAACTAAAGGCAGCACTTAAAAGTCCTGCTATAAGGATATAAACATATCCAATGAGATCAGTTTTTAAGGATTTTTTCATATATAATATTACAGGTATCATTCCAATAAAAGATATAAAATATCGCCAAAATGAGGCTACTTGAATATTAGAGTGCTCAACCACTGCTTTTCCTGAAGTCCAAGAAATTCCCCAAAGTAACATTGCTATAATCATTCCAATGAAATATTTGGTTTTATTCTCTTTTTTTTGCATTAAAATGCCATTGCATATGATGAGTCTACAAGTTTATTTTCTTGAAACTCCCTTGCTGCTATAAATGCAAAATTAGGTGAACGCAACAATTCTCTTCCATACGCTACAAAATCACAATATTTTTCTTCTAAAAGTTTTTCACCTTGTTTAGGTGTAGTGATTAAACCAACTGCAATTACAGGAATATTTACCTCTTTTTTTATATCTTTTGCAAAATCAGCTTGATAGAGAGGTTTGATCTTTAATGGTTTATTTGTGTTTTTTTGATTTCCACCTGATGAAACATGAATAGAATCAACCCCAATTTTTTCAAGCTCTTTTGATAGATAAATAGAGTCATCAATATTCCAACCCTCTTGCATCCATTCATCAGCACTTATTCTAACAATTATAGGTAAATCTACTTTTTGCTTAAGCTCTTTTGCTATTTCTAAAGTTAGTCTACATCTATTTTCTAAACTTCCACCATAAATATCATTTCTAAAATTACTTAGAGGTGATAAAAATTCACATAAAAAATATCCATGTGCAGCGTGTAGTTCAATTGCGTCATAATTAGCAAGTTTAGCTCTAAGTGCTGCTTTGATAAATAATTCTTTTATTCTTTTTATCTCTTCTATTGTTGCCTCTTTAGGCATTTTAAAAGGTTTATCTTCACTAAAAGAAATGGCGCTTGGTGCAATTGGAGTTTCGTTTTCAACATTACATTTTCTACCAGCATGGGCTAGTTGTATTGCTGTTTTTGCTCCAAAAGAATGCATTTGTTCATTTAATTCTTTGTGTGAATCTATGAAAGAATCATCCCAAAGTCCTAAGTCATTTGCTGATATTCTTCCTCTTGGTTCAACGGCAGTTGCTTCAAGAATAATAAATCCAACTCCACCAATAGCTCTTGCTAGATAATGACCCTTATGAAAAGTTTTTAATTCACCACTATTATCACTTTTATACATACACATAGGTGGCATAACAATTCTATTTTTCAATTTCAAATTTTCTATTTGACCTTCTTCTAATAACAAACTCATGTAAACTCCTTTTTAATCTTTAAACTCAAAACCTTGGCTTTTATAATTTTTAGCAATTTTCCTAGAATATATATTTTTATAATAGTTTGCTGTTTGTTCGCAATACGATTGTAAATAATCCATATTGTGATCCTCTCTAAACTGTTTCATCTGCTTTTCATAAGTGATCACACCATCTTTTACTTTTATATCACTATATTTATCTTCAAATGAAAAACTATTTATTGGAACTCTTGGCTTTAGTGGAGCTTTCAGTGCTTCTTTTGAGGGAACACCAATTGTTGTAGCAACTATTGGAAATGTTTGAGGAGGTAGCCCTAATAATTTTATCATAGATTCAGGTGCACTTCTAATTGCTCCAATAGCAGTTGTTCCGTAACCCAAAGATTCAGCAGCAACTTGAATAGCATTTAGCATAATTCCCGCATCAACTGCACCGACTAGTACACCTTCTGCTGATTTGTCTATAAGCTGTGTTTCTCCAGCCTGTTCAACTGCAAAAGCTGTTCTGTTAAAATCAACAACGATTGTGATAAATACATCAGCAGTAGCTACTTGTTCTTGTTTGCCACAAAGTTCAGAAATTTGTTTAATTGTTGATTTATCCTTTGTATATACTAAAGATATTTGTTGCCCATTTATTGATGTTGGACATCTTTGTGCGGTTCTAATAATAAGTTCTAAATCCTCAGGTTTTACATTTTCACCTGTGAATTGTCTAATAGATTTTCTAGTACTTAATTGTTCAATAATTTGATTCATGATCGCTCCTTTTTTTATGCTTTTTCTAATATTTCAGTAATAATTTCTTTTGAATACAATTTGTCCATACCCCAAACCTTTGATGTTTCATATGCATTCTCTGCCAGTGCATTAATCTCTTCTCTTGGAATATCCATCTCTTCTAAAGTTATAGGTGCACCTATTTTAGTAAACCAATTTTCTAATTTTTCGATCCCAACACTTTCATCATCATTATTAAAAATTTCATTTGCAAATCTTTTAAATTGAGCTACATTTTGTTCTTTATACCACTTCATCCATGCAGGAACAACTACTGCTAATCCTGCTCCATGAGGTACATTGTATAAAGCAGATAATGAATGTTCAATCATATGGTTTGGAAAATTTCCGTCCTTTGTTCCCGTAGGAGTTAATCCATTTAATCCTTGTGTTGCAGCCCATGCAAACTCAGCTCGTGCATCATAATCATTAGGGTTTTCTAATAATATTTCTGTTGTTTCGATTACTGTTTTAATTATAGATTCAACTAGTCTTGAATTAAAATGCGGGTGAACAGTTGCTGTAAAATATACTTCAATACAATGAGTAATAACATCAACAGCAGAATATGCTAGATATTCTTTACTTACTGTAGACATAAGTTCAGGATTTATAATAGAAATTTTTGGATTAATTAGAACGGATGCGATAGAATATTTCTGTTTTGTATCATCATTTATAATTACAGCATTACCGTTCATTTCACTAGCCGTGGCACTCAGTGTCACAACTGTAAAGACAGGTAAAGCTTCTGAAATTTGAGCCTTATTTATAAAGAAGTCCCATACATCTCCTTCATATTGGGATCCAACAGCAATTGCTTTTGCACTATCGACAACAGAACCTCCGCCAACTCCTAATATAGCTTCTACATTATTTTCTTTTGCAATCTTAATACCTTCGTTTACTTTACTTAAAAGAGGATTACTAACAACTCCTGAAAGTTCATTAAATTCAATATTATTTTTATTTAATGAATCGATAATATTATTGTAAAGAGCATTTTTTTTGATACTTCCACCACCATAAACTAATAATACTTTTTTAATACCTGATTGTAGTAAGTATTCACCAATTTTATTTTCTTTGCTTTTCCCAAACTCTACTTTTGTAGGGTTATAGTATGTAAAATCATTCATTTTGTTCCTTTTTTATGTTTCTTATGATGAATAATATAGCTAATATACTTAAATATACCTTACATTACTTTAGGTAAGTAATGGGAAATTAAGTATTAAATTGATACAATACTTTCAATAAAAGGATTTAAATGTATTATATAGATGACAAAGAATACAAATGTTCCGTCTCTGTGACAATGGATATTTTTAATGACAGATGGAAACTAGCTGTTATTTGGTACTTATTAGAAAATGATAAAAGATTTAAAGAGCTATCTGAAGATATCAATACAATAAGTCAAAAAACACTTACTATAAAATTAAAAGAGTTAGAAGAAAAAAATATTATTAAAAGAGAAGTATTTGCACAAGTGCCACCTAAAGTAGTTTATTCACTTACCCCAATTGGACTAAAATTAAAACCAGTACTTAAAGAAATGTTTGATTGGGGTATAGAATATGTGAGAGAAAATGGAAAAATCACTGATGAAAATACTTGTAGTAGTACTATTTGTTGGAATTGATTAGAGAAAGTAATGAATGAAGAGATAATACGGGAGTGTAATGAATTCTGTGTCAACACCTAAATTCATCCCGTAATTATAGCAAATCTAAAGCATCTGTCAATCTCTCCTTAAAATGAATATTGAGTTGAGAGATTGTAAGGCTCCAATTTCTAATTGGCATTGTCCATTTTTTCTCTGCATTTTGGATCCCAGCAAAGAGTAGTTTTAACAAGCTATTATCATTAGGGAAAGCACCTTTTGTTTTTGTGAGTGTTCTAAATTGTCTATGTACAGATTCAATAATATTTGTAGTATATATAACTTTTCTAATTGGTTCTGCATATTTAAAATAGTTGGATAAATTATCCCATTTATTTCGCCAAGATTCAAATATAATAGGATATTTTTTACCCCATTTCTCTTCCAATTTATCAAGTTCAGATTCTGCTTCTTCTTTTGTAAAAGCTTGATAAACTTTCTTTAATTCATTTCCAAATTGTTTTTGATATTGTGAGCCAACATATTTTAAGCTATTACGGATTTGATGAACAATACACAATTGCACTTCTGTATTTGGAAACACTGAATTAATGGCTTCTGGAAAGCCTTTGAGCCCATCTACTGATGCAATAAGTATATCTTCTACTCCACGATTTTGCAAATCAGTGAGTACTTGTAACCAGAACTTAGCTCCTTCACTCTCGTTAAGATAAAGTCCTAGTATCTCTTTTTTACCTTCAAGATTTACTCCTAAAACAGTATAAAAAGCTTTTGAAACATAATGTCCTTCATCCCTAACTTTATAGTGAATGGCATCAAGATAAATAAATGGATAGATTGTGTCTACTGTCTTTTCTTCCATTCTTCAAGCTTTGGTATTAGCTTGTCAGTTATAGCTGTAATTGCAGGCTTGGAGAAGTGTACACCGTACATATCTTCGATATGATCTGCTATTTGAGAATAGCTGTTACCCAGTGAAAATAATGAAAGCATTTTTGATTCAAGTTCATCACTCATATGTGTTTGATTTTTCTTAACTAATTCTGGTTCAAAGCTACCATTTCTATCTCTTGGTGTATCAAGTTGCCCTGACCGAAGGGAGGAAATACTCTTGGGGTACAAATGTTCCATTCGCAGATTTCATAGTTTTTGAACTTGAACCATTTTTACAATTTTTCTCAAGGTCTTGACCTAAATGAGTTTCTAACTCAGCTTGTAATGCCATCTCTGTTAGTTGCTTTATTAATAGTGTTAACGCACCATCTTTCCCACCAATTCCTTTACCTGCCTTGAGTTGTGCTGCAAACTCTGCAACGTCTATTTCCATCTTCATCTGTTCTTCCTTTTGTATTCAATATTTTATCTAATTGACACAAAATTATTTACAGTCCCGATAATACCCTTCAATCACTTTGTTGCTTTTTTTGTATCCACTAGATGGTAGTCTTTTAATGATATAAATTTTTAGGGTTAATTATTCTATTCTAAGCTTTTTTATATATTAAATACTTCGATTATGAAAAATTTTATTATTCATAGTTTGATATTTCAATTAAATTACCATCAGGGTCTCTAAAATAAAATGACAAAATTGGCCCAACTGCACCAGTTCTTTTTATGGGACCTTCTAAAATATCTATTCCTTTACTTTTAACATGAGATATAGCTTCTTCTAATTTTGTTTCAGTAATAAAGCATAAATTTTCTGAACCAGCAAGTGGTATAGTAGCTTTTGGTTCAAATTCATTTTTATACTCATGGAGATTAATTTTTTGATTTCCGAATTTTAATGCAACTCTGCCATCTCCGAATTCTTCTTTTCCCATATTCATAATATTTTCATAAAATTGTATAGTTATATTAATATCTTTAACTGTGAGAACGATATGGTCAATACTAATAATTTTCATTTATTTTCCTCATATATTATTTTTCTCCAATTATT
Organism: Arcobacteraceae bacterium; assembly: GCA_049650525.1. GTDB lineage: Bacteria > Campylobacterota > Campylobacteria > Campylobacterales > Arcobacteraceae > JAIOSF01. The sequence continues at coordinate 939 of JBASAI010000077.1, read as the reverse complement.
TGATTATATCCCCTCTTTATATTAGCTTGTCTTTTACTATTGTCTAAGCTGAATTGTGTTGCGTAAATCCAATTTTCGGATAATACTCTGTTGCATCAGGTGCTGATAGCAATATTATTTTGCATTTATCATTTAATCGTTCTTGAACTTTTGAAATCAGTTTTTTACCAATACCATTTTTTTGGTATTTTTCATCAAATGCTAAGTCTGATAGATAACAACAATAATTAAAATCTGTTACTGCTCTTGCAACTCCAATAATTTTATTGTCTATTGTTGCAGTTACAATTATATCTGCATTTTCTATCATCCCTTTGATTATTTCTAAATCATCAATAGGTCTTCTTTTTTCTAAAGTTGATCTCTTTAAAACTTCTATAAATTCTGATGGCGTAATATCTTTATTTATTTTGTATTTTATATTCAAGTAATGCACCTTTCTGTATATAATGGCTGAAGCAGTGAATAAGTGACTTCAATCTATTTGCTCTTTTTTTATGTAACCATCCCATATTAACTAATTAATAATAAAAAATCTACTATTCTCTTGTTCTCTTTCCGTGTTTGGCATAGTTAAATTTAAATAAATGTTTGAATTAGTTTAATTCTATAATTACTTCTTCCACTGAAACTTTTATTTTAAAATATTTTTTATACTTTTCTAGTTTAGAGTTAATATTGCATATCTCACTAACTTCCCTTGTTGTTCCTGCATTATGTTTAGATTTGAATATATGTATAATGTCATTTTCTTCTATTATATGTTTAAAACATACATTATTTTTCAACTCTAATTCTTTCAACATTTTTTCTTTCAACACAGAACTCCTTAATATTTTCATAACTTCTAAAGTCATTCAGCTATAGCTGAATGACTTTAGAAGTATATAAGTATAAACTTTAAATAAAATTAACCATTAGGTGAATACATTGAATAAT
>JBASAI010000076.1:0-3782 GCA_049650525.1 Arcobacteraceae bacterium | reverse complement strand
TATGAAAAAGAAATTTGGTACAAATTCATTCCATTTTACTGATCTGATATTGACCACTTTTGTTTGGACTTGAAGACCTAAAACATCAAAAGTGATACTATCTCCTAACTCTATGCCTCTTCTACTTGCATAGTTCTTTTCGACACTTAACTCAACGGGTTTAGAAAAATCTTGTGAGTCATATACTCCAGAAAATGCTCTTCCTTCGATGATATTTTCACTTTTTTTAATCTCATTTCTATAGGAGAGATTTACTGTAGCATTTTTGAGCTCATTTTTATCGTTTTTGAGTTTTTGATCTGCCTTATCTAATGCGTGTTTAGTAAAATCTATATCATTTATCTTGATGATTCGTGCTCGTATCATAGGGGAGCTGTTTTCTAAATCTGCTCCTAGGTTATTAACTTGCGTTTGGATATCGTTAAGCTGATCTTCTTTTGCATCGATCACAAAAAATCTCGGTCTATCTTCAACACTCAAAGTCAATGCATTTGAGAGTGAAGATCCAACTTGAGGAATAAGACTAAAAAAAGTGGTACATAACACAATAGCAGTAAACAATGTCAAAGAGGTTTTATTTTGTCTTGTGATGTTCTTAAATGCTAACGATAACGAGAGGTTTTCAAAGTGTCCAGAAAAATCAACTCTTTTTAAAATAAACGAACCAATTGCGAAAAATATGATGATTAATACCAATACAGAACCAGCAAAATAAAAACCTATATTTTTAGCAGGAGTTACAAAGTGTGATAGGAGTAAAAGAAACAGAAGAAAGGGGATAAATGATACAACTGTTTTGAAAAAACTTCTTTTTTCTCGTTGCAATAATGGCAAAATCAAAGGCAAACCAACACTTAAACTCAATACAAAAAGTACAACAATAGATTTGAGAAAAAAGAGATAATCAAGAGAGAAATTAAACTCAAAATCGACAAGTTTTTGCACAATTGGACCCAAAAATTGTGCTGATATAGTGATCAATGAAAATACAATAATACTTGAGATCATAATAAGTACAAATAGATGTAATAAATAGGTCAAAATCAAGTTTTTCTTGCTAAATCCAAGATCATTTAGCACTGTAATATCTTTTTGGTGTTTGCGTAAATATCCAGAATATAAATAGATCAAACCTACAAGACCTAAGAAAAATGATACTAATGAGACAAGAGACAAGAAGTTTGTGATAAAGTTCAATACGCTTAATAACCTATCTTTTCCATCATTTGGAGAAAGTACTCGTAAGTTTTGATCGACACTTTTTTTAAGTTCATTTTCAATCTTTTCTAAAGTATCATTGTCTAAATTTTTTGTAAACTTATAATTGAGTTTATATCTAGCAGTTGATCCAAACTGTAAAAGTTTTGTTTTTTCTAGACCTTTTTGGCTGATATAAATCTTGGGCATAAATCCACTAAAACTGATCGCTTTTAAGGAGTCTTCTGTGATGATTTTTTGGATAAAAAAATCTTGATTTGCAATCTGTATCGTATCGCCATTTTGTAACCCAAGCAGATCTAAAACTTCTTTATAAACCCAGACTTCATTTTCTTTTGGTAAGTTAGCAATCAGTTCACCTTGTGGATAATTTGAACTATCTTCAAAAACTAAGCCACCATAATATGGAAAATTCTCTTCGATTTTGACAAGCTCCATCAGTCTTGCTCGTTTATTTGAGGATATCATACTCACAGTTGAGATACCTTGGTTGAAATGTTTTATTTCAGGCAGTTTCGTTTTAATATCTTCTATTTGTGTGTCAGTTATGGGAAATCTAGAAGAGATAACTATATCCGCACCCAATAAACTTTTTGCTTTTGTTTCAAGTGAGCTATCGATACTTCCTTTGAAAAACTGCAAGTAAGAAAGTGCCGCAATTGCTAAACAAAAGTTGAATATAAATATCAAAGAAAATGATTTTGAACGAGAAAGGGCTTTTAAAACGAGCTCAACGATTAACATAGTTCTAATTTTCCTGCTTTGAGTTCATAGGTTTGTTCACAACGATTTGCGACATCTTTTGAGTGTGTCACTAAGATCAAAGTCATATCGTTTTTTTCGATAAGTTCAAAAAGTTTATCCATCACTTCGATTCCTGTTTCTTCATCCAAATTTCCACTTGGTTCATCTGCTAAAATGATTTTTGGATTGTGGATCAAAGCTCTTGCAATTGCTACTCTTTGTTTCTCTCCACCACTGAGCTGTGAAGGAAGATGATCTAATCTATGTGATAACCCAACACTTTTAAGAAGCTCGATAGCTTTTTCTTTTGGATTTTTTATATTACACACTTTTGCAGGAAGCATCACATTTTCTAAGGCATTAAGATAAGAAACTAAGTGAAAATTTTGAAATACAAAACCGATGTTTGTTGCTCGAAAATCATTGAGTTCACTCTCTTGTAGATCTTTATATGAAATAGAATTTAAAACTATATCTCCACTATTTGGTTTGATTATACCAGAGATAAGTGAAAGGAGTGTTGATTTTCCACTTCCCGATTTTCCCATGATAGCTATTCTTTGTTTCTGTTTTACATGAAAATTGAGATCTTCAAATATCTCGACACTTTGAGAGCCTTGTGCGTATGATTTTTTGAGTGATTTTAGCTTGAGCATTAGAGTTGTTCCTTTAAAAATGTAAAAATATTTTGTGCGATGATTTTATGACCTTGTTCGTTTGGGTGGATTCCATCTCTTTGATTGAGCTCTTTTTTTCCTGCTACATTTTCTAGCAAAAATGGAGTGTTTTTTAAATTGTATTTCGTTTGTAGATTTTCATACATTGTTTTAAATTGTTCAGCATATTTAGGACCATAATTGGGAGGAATTAGCATACTCGCTAGCATCACTTTTGCATCTGCATTTTGTGCATATTCGATGAGTACTTCAAGATTTTTTTGGCTTTGTGTCAGATCAAGTCCACGAAGACCATCATTTGCACCAAGTGTTATGAAAACAATCGAAGGCTTTCTTTTTAAGTACCATTTTAAACGATCAAGTCCATCAGCAGTAGTCGATCCACTTACTCCACCATTGATAACTTTGATATCTTTTTGAAGCTCTTTTTGAATCAATTTTTCAACGAGATACGGAAAAGCATCCGTTCTAGATACACCTAATCCTTCTGTTAAAGAATCTCCTAAAAATAAAATAGAATCTATAGTTGACTTTTTGTTGTCACTGTTATTGGCACTGATGATTTGAAGTGTGAGTATAAACACGAATAGTATAATTTTTTTCATAACAAACTCTAGCCAAAAGCAAACCACTTATCGATTAAAAGAAACAAAAATAAAAGAAAATTAACAAAAGATTAAGAATAAGTAAAATTTGAGAGAAAATATAGCATTGTTGTTATACTATATTTTGTAAATCATAAATGAAATGAAGGTAATGATTTGATATAATATCACAATCCAGGAGTTCAATATGAAATTATTATTTACATTGTTTGTTTTTGCATCGTTCGTTGTTGCAAAATCACCGATGCCAGTAGACTATGTAGATGATGAAAAATTTAGTGGATTATGGTATGAAATCGCGCGAACACATAATAGTTATGAAGAAGATTGTTTTGCAGCTTCTATAGAATACACAAAATCAGAGAGTTCAGGATACAGAGTAAAAAATAGATGTTTTGATACCACGATAGAAGGAGATCTGATAGAGTTTAATGGAACTGTAGAAGCTCTCAGTAAAAAAGGTGTCTCAGAAATAGCATTGACTTATTTTTGGATATTTACAACAGAATATAAAATAGTGTATTTAGATGATGATTAC
>JBASAI010000075.1:0-2950 GCA_049650525.1 Arcobacteraceae bacterium | reverse complement strand
TTATATGAGATCTCAATGGTTATAGTTGTTGTATCTATTTTATGGATGGTGCTTATAGCAACATTGCCAAATCCACTCAAGAAAAAAATTGCATATCTTGATATCGATGATAAAGATAGCAAAAAATTCGATCAGCTCAATACTCTCAATGGTTGTGATGAATGGTATATCAACAACACAGAAAATATCATCATCGTTAAATACGATCAAGATTTACTCAACGAAGAACAAATTATCAACACAATTAAATAGGTCGGATTTTCGACCTATTTGATCTTCTATTATCTTTTCCTTTATTTTTATACTTTTGATTCTAAAAAATCTAATTAATAGTACCAAATATCAAACTAAAAATATCGGTTAACATTCTATTAATAACATTATAATATAATCTTAACAATAATACACTATCTTTAGGGAACTCAATGTTTGAACGATTTTTACGCTTTTTTGTAGACAATGCAAGGATGAACTATACGCTTTTTGCTCTTATATTTGCTATTGGAATTTATTCTTATTCCAAGATGCCAAAGGAGATTTTTCCTACATTTGATATGGATATGATTTCAGTAAGTGGATCTTATAGTGGGGCAAGTGTTGATATCCTCGACAAAATGGCTGTAAACGAAATCGAAGACAATGTAAAGTCACTCGATGGTGTTATTGAAACAACTACAGTAATCAGCCCCGGTAAATTTAGTATCATTTTAGAGTTACAACAAGGAAAAGACAGATATGCGATGTCTGATAAGATCAAAGATGCCGTAACTCTAACACTTGGAAATCTTCCTAGCGATATGGATGAACCAACAGTGACAGTAATGGATAGAAGTCGAGATCTCATAAACATCTCACTTACATCTGATACACTAAGTGTTGATCAGATGAAAACTTTTGCAGAAGATTTTAAAAGTGATATCTTAACTATAGGTGGTATCAGTGAAGTTACTGTTTTTGGAGATAGTGACAAATACTTTGAGCTTTTACTTGATGAAAAAAAAATAGAAGCGTATGGTATAGATAAATCAGCACTTTTTAGTACTTTAAGTACTCTCTCATATATTTTTCCTATAGGAACAATCGAAGGGGAAACACACTATTATCTCTCTACTTACAATGGAGCAAAATCTGCTCAAGAGTTAGCAAACACCATCATCAAAACTACTGAAGGCACTTTGTATCTAAGCGACATAGCACAAATAGAGAAACGATATGAAGACTCCTCTACTTTATACTCTTTTAATGGAAAAAATGCGTTATCACTCTCACTAAAACAACTCGACACAGCAAATGCGATGAAAATTTCAGAAGATATCGATCTGCTTATCAAAAAAGTTCAACCAACACAAACAGATCTCGAAATCAGTATCAGTGATGATAATAGTGAGCGAATAAAAGAGCGACTTGATATCGTTGGCTCTAATATCATTATCGGAATCATTTTTATTGTATTACTTGTGTGGTTACTCATCAATGCACGAATGTCATTTATCATCTTTTTAGGGATCCCTACTTCGTTTGTGATTGCTTCTATTTATATGTATCTTTTTGGATATAGTATAAACCTTATTTCACTTATTGGAGTACTCATAGCAATCGGTATTGTTGTGGATGATGCGATTGTGGTAAGTGAAAATATTCAACAACATATCGAAGAGGGAATGGATCCAAAAGAAGCAGCCGTAAAAGGGGCATCCGAGATGGTCAAACCTGTTACAATTGCTAGTTTGACAACACTCTTTGCTTTTTTACCTGCGTTACTTATTAGTGGAACGATGGGGGAAGTGATGAAACTTATCCCTATCGCCCTTTCTGCTTTGGTTGTCGCTTCGCTTATCGAATCTTTTATATTTTTACCGATTCACGCAGCACATATTTTAAAAAGTGGTGCAAAAGTTGCAGACTGGTCGTATGTAAATAAATACTATAGTAAAATAATTCACTTTTTTATGAGATGGAAAAAATCTTTTTTAGTGATCTTTATCATTTTAGTACCAGTATTAACCGTAACAGCAATTAAGACATCTAAGTTTCAGATGTTTCCATCTTTTGATTCTGACAATATAAATATTTCAATAAAAGCTAATCAAAATACCACATTAGAAGAGTCTTTTGAAATTGTAAAAAAAATAGAGCAAGATTTAATAGCACATAAAACAACATTACACATACGAAGTATAGATTCACGAGCAGGTTATAGAAAAGATAGTGGGAACAACACTGAAAAATTTCCTTATGTGATGTATATGACAGTTGAACTTAATAAACTTGCACCAAATAATTTTTTGGATAATTATGTAACTCCATATTTAAGTTTATATTATAACAAAGAAGACAGATCACGAGAACTTACTTCACGAGAAATTTCTCGAGAAATCACAAAAATTTTCGAAAAAAACAACTACAAAGAAGATTTTAATCTCACCGATTTAGTTGTACTTGAAAAAAGAGTAGGACCAATTAAAGCAGATATTAAAATAGGACTTGTCTCAAATGACAACCAAAAAATTATTGACTCTCTTGAGGAATTAACAAAGAAACTACAATCTATCTCAGGAACTACCTCTGTAGCAAACTCGGCTAAGTTTGGAATCGATGAGATCAAACTTAAAGTAAATAGTTATGGTCAACAGCAAGGTATCACAGAATCAAGTCTAGGAAGCTATCTTTCAAATCTTTATCTTTCAAAGAAAAAAGGTGTTTCATTTGATGCAACGGATATGTTGGACCTAAAAATAGAAAGTGTAAATAAAGATGATTTTGAAAGCTTCAAAAATCAAGAAATCAAACTCGATGATGGTCGAATCGTACGACTCAATCAAGTAACTGATTTCGTCGTAAAAAAATCTTTTGAACAACTGACAAAAGATGGTGGTGAAAAAAACTTTTATGTGTATGCAAATGTCGATCCTGAAGTGATCACAGCAACAGAAGTGATGAATCAAATTGA
>JBASAI010000074.1:0-1593 GCA_049650525.1 Arcobacteraceae bacterium | reverse complement strand
CCCCTACTGTTGCTAAGATATACACTACAAAAGAGAAAAGAAATAAGAGCACTATCCTTTTTGTACAGAGTAAAATAAAAGGAGCTAAGATATAAAACTGCAACTCTACACCTAAAGACCAAACAGGGGGAAGCAATGTAAACTTATCTAAGTCGTTGTACATAAAATATGAAAGAGGAATAATCGTAAGATTTGAGAGATATGCCATCAGATCTGGTTGCGATGAGATAAAATACGAAGTTGCCCCTAACTTATATATGATATACGAAAACACCAATACTAAAAGATACAAGGGAAAGATTCTTTTTATACGATCGAGATAGTATGACAGTGCTTTGTTTTTGTAGTTCTTTGAGATCAGTTTATACGAAACCATTCCTGCTAGGAGATAGAAAACCACTACTGCACTTACTCCTATATTGTAGCCATATAAGGTGATACCTAAATGACTCAATACTACTAAAGTAGCTAAGATAAGTCTGAGTGTTCCATGCATTTTTAAAGTCGTTTATTATTATCAAGTAAAGGTTTTAACAATTGACTTAAACTCTCTTCCCAAGTTAACCATGGCATATCTGTTGATTTTGGGTGATTGTGTTGTTTATATAAATCAAGCCACTTTTTTATACTTTCTGACATTGTTTTGGGGTCGTCATCATTTTGGAAATAGTAAGCATGGTGTTGTGCTACTTCTTGAAAGATAGGTATATCTCTTGCTATGATAGGTAAATCATATCGTGCTGCTTCTATGAGCGGTAAACCAAAACCTTCCGCTTTGCTAGGAGAGATAAGACAATCAGCATTTTCATATACTTTTTGTAAGTATTCATCACTTATACCCTCTAACCAAAATAATCTTTCGTTGAGTTGTGAATGTTTTTTGAGTTTTGCTACCAGTTCATCTACTAACCAACCTACTTTTCCTACTATTACTAAGTTTACTTCTATAGAGTCATTCCAAAGATTTTCAAAAGCTTCTAGTGTTTGTTTGTGAGATTTTCTGGGCTCTAGTGTGCCTACAACTAAAAATGTTGTTCGTTTAGCTAAAGATTCTAAAACTATTTTGCTATTTGACAAAAATCCTTTACTAGGTTTTGAGTTCTCTAAATCTGCACCAAGATGAAAACTATCTGTAAGAAAGGAGTTGCTATTTGATGGATTTTTTTCTAAATACTCTAAAAGTTCTTTTTCCACAGATTTTGAGATACAAAGAGCACCGCTACTCTCTTTTATCACTTCTAACCAATTTGTATGGGTAGTTTTCAAGTCCCACTCTTTTGGGAAATCATTCTCATAAAAAATGGGTAAAAGATCGTACACTACAAAATATGTTTTGACTCCAAAAGCTTGTAGTTTTTTGTAATATTCCACATTTGAAGCAACTATATGTTGAGCCAAATCTAATCCCAAAAATATATCACCTTTTTTAAAATCAATAAGAGTATCAATAGATTGAATATCTTTTATACCTAAGAATTCAAAAGTAAACTTTTTTGCATATTTATAAGATTTTGAAGTTGTAGTACTATATACAGGTTCAACTCTGTATCCTTTTGGAGGATTTAATAATAATTCATTTAAAATTGATTTTAC
>JBASAI010000073.1:0-3709 GCA_049650525.1 Arcobacteraceae bacterium | reverse complement strand
GGGTATTCCTATGGCTACTGACATTGCTTTTGCGATTAGTGCATTGGTATTATTAGGGAAAAGAGTACCTACAGCTTTAGTTACATTTCTAGTTGCTTTAGCCATTGTTGATGATCTTGGTGCTGTTTTAGTGATTGCACTTTTTTATACTGATACTATTAATTTTACTGCATTAGGACTCGCAGGAGTATTATTTTTAATTATGGTTTCATTTAATAGATTTGGTATTCATAAGATATTACCATACCTTATTGTTGGTTTATGTATGTGGTTCTTTATGCTAGAATCTGGTGTTCATGCTACTATTGCAGGAGTTATTGCAGCATTAACAATACCTTCAAAACCTAAAAAAACACCTGTAAGTTTTGCAGAAGATACAAAAGGTCTTTTTGATGAATACGCAAAATATCCTGTAACGACTGATCATATGTTACATGAAAAACAAAAAACAATTTTGATAGACATTAAAGATAAAATAGATGCTGTGGGAACACCTTCTGCTCGATTAGAGTATGCTTTACATCTTCCTGTTGCACTTATTGTGATCCCTTTATTTGCTTTAGCAAATGCTGGAATTGCTATTGATTTTAGTTCTATATCAAATACAGTAGTTGAGCCAGTATCTTTAGGGATAATTACTGGACTAATTCTTGGAAAAGTTATTGGTATTTTTGGTGTCTCATGGCTTGCTATAAAATTAAAAATAGCGCAACTTCCTGAAAATAGTACTATGAGTCAAATTTTTGGTGTTTCATTTTTAGGTGGGATTGGATTTACTATGTCAATTTTTGTTGCAGAATTAGCATTTATTAACAATCCAGATCTGATATTTCAAGCAAAAGTAGGAGTGCTTTGTGCATCACTATTTGCAGGATTGTTCGGATACTTTTGGTTGAAAATGGTTGCCAAAACAAACGACCATTCTTGTGAAAAATAGAAATTTTATTTAAACTCTATTTCACAAACTATTTGTGCATGGTCACTTTCTAGAAGTGAACCGTGTGGATTGTTGTTGAGATGATTATTGTGAACCTCATAAGAGACGATTCTTCCAATAGCATCACTTTGATTGTGATCAAACTCTTTTGAGACAAAAATATAATCCAACACATTTCCTACTCCATGAAAATAGCTCGTTGGTGTTCTTTTTGGAGTTTTATATTCGGGATGTGGATTGTGCACTTTTTTATCAACTAAATTATAACAATCAAATAAAATATATGAATTTGTCTCATTATTTTGATGATAGGATTCATTTGTAAGGGCATCGATCGAGAGGGAAAACTCTTTGTCATTGAGATCACATACAGATATAATCGGTGTGAGAGTTTTTTTGAAGTCATGAAAAAGTGATGATGTTTCACAAAGTCTTTGCTTTAAAGATGTAGAAATGTTTTTTTGTAAAGTATTTTTGTTTTTTTCTTTCTTTTGTTTGAGAGTATGATTTTTGGTAAAAGTATATTCAAGTTCATTTTCTCTATTTGATTTAAAATGATTCACATAAACTGATATCTTTTTTTTATTTGGAAGTTCAATTAAAGCCTTGATAGGTGTCCTTGAAAAGTGAAATATACTTTCTAAATCATGAGCGAAGATGCTTTGCGTATCTATCCCAACTATCTGTGTATCTACAATAGGGTATTTGGATGCAAGTGCGACTGTTGTGGATATAAATGTAGTCGGATGCTCATCATCAACCTTAGCATCATCAACTGTGATAAAATAATCAAATCCAAGCTCTTTTGTAATCTGCTCTAAAGTCTCTTTTGAAAAAACCTCTTGAAACCCTATAATATCGCAATTCATCTCTACAATTTGTTTTTTTATCCAAGATGTTTTTTGTTCCCATTCTTGTTTTGTAAAACTATTTTTTGGAGTATACCAAGAATAGGGCGGTGCTACAAATTGAAAAAGATTAAAAGTACCGACTCGTAAATTTTTCATCTATTTAAGAGTACATTTCCCAAATCTACATCTTAGGTATCTTATGATCATAAATACAAAAAACAGACCGATCAATATTTCAAATGTTGTGTAGAGTAATTCCATATAATTGTTTCCTATTCTTTATAGACTGTAAAATGTATAAAAAAAGGTAGAATAAATATCCTACCTTTTTAGTATGATTTGTAAATATTACGATTCAGTTTTTCTGATTCGTAAAGCTAACTCTTTGAGTTGTTCCTCATCTACAGGACTTGGGGCTTGTGTAAGAAGACATTGTGCTTTTTGTGTTTTAGTGAATGCGATAACATCTCTAATACTATCAAGTCCACAAAGCAACATAATCATTCTGTCAAATCCTAAAGCAAATCCACCATGTGGAGGCGCACCAAATTCTAAGGCATCAAGTAAGAAACCAAATTTTTCTCTTTGTTCCTCTTCACTTATATTCATCAGTTCAAATACTTTATTTTGGATCTCTTTTTTATGTATTCTAATAGATCCACCACCAAGCTCTGTACCATTTAAAACGATATCATAAGCAATAGACTCAATAGCTTCTAAATCACTTGTATCACTTAAATCTTTTGGCATTGTAAATGGATGGTGAAGTGCTTTTGTTCTTCCATCTTCAGTTTCAAACATAGGAAAGTCAACTACCCATAAAAATTCAAATTGATCTTCTTTGATCAGACCCATTTGGTTTGCAAGTTCGATTCTTAATCGTCCCATATAATCCCATACAAGTTTTTTAGCTCCAGCTCCAAAAAATATAACATCTCCAACATCAAGTTCACATCTATCAACTAACTCTTGTAGTTTTTCAGGTGTATCTTCAAAGAATTTGTTCAGTGGACCTTTTAGTCCATCTTCTTTCATTTGAAAATATCCAAGACCAGAAGCTCCAAATTTTCGAACGAAATCTTCGAAACCTTTCATTTGTCTTTTTGAGAATATATTGTCCCCATTTGGAACTTTTAGTGCTTTGATTCTATTGTTTACTTTATCTTTTGCAATGTTTGAGAAGATATCTAAAGTACACGATTCAAATATATCAGAAACTTCTGTCATCTTGAGATCATATCTCATATCTGGCTTATCTGATCCATAGTTTTCCATAGCTTCGTTGTATGTCATTCTTGCAAATGTTGTCGGCACTGTTTTACCACAAGCAGTAAATGTATCATGAATGAGTTTTTCAGCTACTTTGATCACATCTTCTTGATCACAAAAAGACATCTCTACATCTATTTGAGTAAATTCTGGTTGTCTATCTGCTCGTAAATCTTCATCTCTAAAACATTTTGCAATTTGGAAATATTTGTCAAATCCTGATACCATCAAAAGTTGTTTAAATAACTGTGGAGATTGTGGAAGTGCATAAAATTCACCATGGTGAACTCTTGATGGTACTAAATAATCTCTGGCACCTTCTGGTGTAGATTTTGTTAAGATTGGAGTTTCTACATCTAAAAAGTCCATCTCATTTAAACAGTTTCGTATAGCAATGTTTGCTGTTGATCGGAGTTTGAAGATATCATATGATTTTTTACTTCGTAGTTCTAAAAATCTATTTCTTAGTTTGATCTCATCATTTACTTTCTCATCATTTAACTCAAAAGGCATAGGTTTTGATTTGTTTTCGATTTTGAGTTCATCAAGTACAATCTCAATTTTACCAGTGATAAGATTTGGATTTTCTAGTCCTTCACCTCTTGCTCTTACTTTTCCAGTTGCTATTAAAACATATTCGTCTCGTACACTT
>JBASAI010000072.1:0-2456 GCA_049650525.1 Arcobacteraceae bacterium | reverse complement strand
AACTATGATGCTCAGAAAAACTATACTACTCCCAACATCTTTAGCTCTTTTTGCCATATCATGGTATTCTAATGTTACTAGATCAACGACTCTTTCAATAGCACTATTTATTACTTCTGCAATTAGCATTCCCATAAGTGAAATAAAAAGTAAAGATTTCTCGACAAGAGATAACTCCAGGTAAACTATAAGAGGAAGTAAAATAATCGTTATTAGTAATTCAATTTTAAATGATGTTTCACATTTAATTAAATCTTTTAAACCCTCTATTGCATAAGATGCATTTTTAAAAAAATTGTATTTTGGTTGATTTCTCAATTTATCTCCTTTGATATAATAGTATATATTCCAAGGATACAAATCCAAGAAATATTCATCGTAATAAGTGTATGACTCAAAAAATGATCACCGATAAGCATTTTATATATTCCCATTGACCACCCAATACTAAGTGCAATAAATAATGATATAAGTTTATTTCGTTTTGTTTTAAAAAGAAAAAAGAAACTTAATAGTGCAAATCCTCCACTAGCATGTCCTGCTGGCCAACAAGCTATTTTATCTATACTTTTGTACGGTTCAATATATTTTTCCCACACGGCGGTTCGTGGTATCTCTCCTGCATACTGCATCTCATTTTTAGGACATGGCATATTAGTTGATTTCTTCAAACCTCCTACTAATAGAGGGATAAAAATAGAAGACAGCACTACTAGTAATATTCCTTTTTTGTATGCCACTATTCTTTTATGATTTCTAAAGAAAATAAGAATGAAAAGAAAAATAAGTGCAATACAAATAAGTAATCGTTTTATACCATCATAAAATATAAATTTCCAAGGCTGAGCATCTCTTGAGAGAATCCATGTATTTGTATCAAATACATAAAAAAGATCTTGTATATAGAGATCTAAGTTTGTTAGCCCAAATAAAAGTATGACTAGTAAAAGAGAAATAATACTATAAAAAAGTTGCCGTCTAATTGTCATATAGTATATCTTTCGTTTTATCATACACTTCTGTTTGCACTTCGAATAATCCTAAAAGTGTATGAAAAAGATTATCTTGTGAGTATTTTAGAGTTTTTCTTTCATCTAACTCTTTCATCGGAATCTCTTTTTTCATCTCCTCCCCAAACCACATAAATGAGCCTATGTGTGTTTGTGCATCAGGAGCCATAAAATAGGGTAAGCCATGTAAATAAACACCATTTTCACCTAAACTTTCTCCATGATCACTCATATAAATCATAGCTGTTTCATGCGTGTCATTATATTCTTTTAATAAATTTATTGTTTTACTTAAAAAATAATCTGTATATAAAAGGGCATTGTCATATCCATTACTAATCTCTTCTTGGGAGCACTCTTCTAGTTGATTTGTTTCACAAACGGGAGTAAATTTTTTAAACTCTTTTGGATATCTTTTAAAATAAGCAGGTCCATGATTTCCCATTTGATGAAGAACTATAAGGATATCTTTCCCATTATTCTTTGCAATATAGTCTTCCAATCCCACAAGCATTCCCTCATCTCGGCACTCACCATTTTTTTCACAAATTGTATTTTTTTTTGATGATTTATAATTTTCAAAAGGAACGCGTAATGCGACCCCTTTACTATCCGAATTATTATCTCTCCATAATATTTCTATATCTTTTGTGGTTTGTAATACATCTAAAATATTATAAGTAGAGATACCTTTTTTATAGCTATAATCACTTTTTCCAAATATTGAAAACATACAAGGAACACTATGAGCCGTACTTGTGCCACATGAAGAGATATTTGAAAAGTTAATAATATCTTCTTTTTCAAGTAAAGGATTTGTTTGTTTTTGGTAACCATTTAAAGAAAAATGATCCGCTCTCGCAGCTTCTCCTACTACAAGTATGATCAACTCTTTTCGTTCATCATCTTCTTCTACAACTTTTGCATCCAATCCTATTTTTTTTACTATAATTGGTCCACTATTGAGTGTTTTTGATATATAATTTCCTATACTGTATATCCAGTAAGTTGGATTTACAGTATATCTAAGTGGTTTGTGTTCTCTAAAAAATGTTGTATAGTGTTTACTAAAAATAAACACAGACAGACCAATAAAAAGTAATGAAATCGATATAGCAATCACTTTTGATAGAAGTTCTTTTGGAATACTTTTATACTCTATTTTTATTTTATAAATAAGAATAGAGGGAACTATTCCTAAAACTGTAAAATAGAGTATTTGTTTTATTGAAAAAAGGTCTTTGGATTCATTGAGATTGGTTTGTAGTGTATTTCGTATCATATCATCATCTACTATTATATGGTAAGTATTCATAAAATAGTTTGTTAATGAGGAAACTAGTAAAACTATAATTAAAATGGCTTTTGTTGAATGCTTTGAACTTACAAGTGTAAATAAAAAAGTATTTATAGCAATAAGAAAAATTACCAAATAAATCAAAAATC
>JBASAI010000071.1:0-7639 GCA_049650525.1 Arcobacteraceae bacterium | reverse complement strand
TCCTAAAATATATACACCAATCACATCTTCATATGCAAAAGTAGATGCAATCATAGCAAAAGATGACTATACTATTGTGATACGCTATAAAGAGCCATATTTTAAAGCGTTGGAGCTTTGGCTTGTTAGTATCATTCCTAAACATATTTTTGAAAATGAAGATGATATGATGACAAGTCAGTATAATAAAAAGCCAATAGGTACAGGTCCTTATACTTTGGATGAACTCAAACTTTCTCAAGATATCATTTTAAAGGTAAATAAAAACTATTTTGATGAGGTTCCTAAAATAGAAACGATACGATATAAGTTTGTGCCAGATCCTACTACCTCTTTTTATATGCTCAAACAAAAACAGCTTGATCTGGGAGGCATTTCACCTATTCAAGTCAATCGACAGCTTGATGATAAGTTTAATGAGGCATTTACGATATATGAAAAACCAAGTTTTGCATATAGTTATCTAGGGTTCAATTTACAACATGAAAAATTTAAAGATAAAAAAATACGAGAAGCGATAAGTTTAGCAATAAACAGAAAAGAGATAGCCGATATATTGTATTTTGGACATGCACAGGTGTGTAATGGTCCTTTTTTACCGGGTTCATTTGCTTTTAATAGTGAAGTAAAAGAGATACTCCAAGATCAAAAAAAAGCAAAAGAGTTACTAAAAGAGTTAGGCTATGATGACAATAATCGATTTAGTTTTACAGTAATTACAAATGCAAATAACTCGACGCGTATAAATGCAGCAGAAATCATACAGCATCAGCTCAAACAAGTAGGGATTGAGATGAAAATTCGAGTGATGGAATGGCAAGCATTTTTAAATACAGTTGTACATCCAAAAAAATTTGAAAGTATCATTTTGGGATGGTCGTTGGCTTTGATGCCTGATGCTCGATCTATTTGGCATAGCTCAAGTAATAAAACAGGTGGTTTTAATCTAGTTTCCTATACCAATAAAAAAGTAGATAGCCTTATAGAAAAAGGTGAAACCACGATAGATAGAGAAAAGTTAGGTAAAATTTATAAAGAGATTTTCAAAGAGATATCAAATGATCTTCCATATCTTTTTTTATATATCCCAAACAGTATAACAGCAGTCAATAAAAACATACAAAATGTAAAACCAGCTCTTATTGGACTCACACACAATCAAGAAGAATGGGTTAAAATAAAGGAATAAAATGCAAGAAAAAGATGTAATCATATTATTTGATTTAGATGGAACACTTATCGATAGTACGGATGCAATAGTAGGGTGTTTTTTACACTCATTTGATGAGTTGGGATTTGATTTTCAAGGTGATATTGAAGATATCAAAAATGAGATAGGGTATCCGCTTGATATTATGTATGCGACATTGGGTGTACCAGAAGAAAAAGTAGAAGATTTTGTAACCTCTTATAAAAAAGAGTATAGACTCGTATCTGAAGCAAAAACGACACTTTTAACTGGGGCTTTAGAAGCTGTCAAATTAGCAGCAACATTTGCAAGAATTGGTATTGTAACCACCAAAACAACACTCTATACTCTTCCATTACTTACTAAATTTGAGATTTTGGAGTATTTTGAAACGATTATAGGAAGACAAGAAGTAGCCAATCCAAAGCCACATCCAGAGCCAATCCTAAAAGCAATGGAAAGAATGAATGTCGATGCAACGAATGATATCTATATGATAGGAGATACAAAACTTGATCTTATCGCTGCAAATGAAGCTTTTGTAAAAGGGGTGGGAGTATTGTGTGGATATGGGAAAAAAGATGATCTACTCCAATATACTGATACGATCTATGAGGATGCTCTTAAAGCTGTAGAAGGTATACAAAAAAAGCATCAATGATATGAAAGATTACTATGAAAAAGAGTTAGAGATAATTGAAAAATCAAAGAGATTTAGAAAAAGGAAACTTTTTGATGATGATCTAGTCGATATGGCTTCAAATGATTATCTTGGATTATCGACTAACAAAAAGTTATTAAACAAAAGTTATAAACTTTTAAAAAAAGAGAAGTACTTAAGTCCCAAAGCCTCGATGATAGTCAATGGCTACTCAAAAATACACCAAAAGTTTGAGAAAAAATTATGCAAATTAAACAATTTTGAATCAGGTATCGTAGTAGGGAGTGGCTTTTTAGCAAATATCTCACTTATCGAATGTTTAGTACGAAAAAAAGATATCTTATTTATCGATGAAGAGTATCATGCAAGTGGTATGATGGCTACAAAGCTTGTCCAAGGTGAAGTAGTTGTTTTCAAACATAATGATACAGAAGATCTGCAAAATAAGATAGATGCATTATCTTATAAACCAAATCGAATCATCATTGCTATTGAAGGTGTTTATTCGATGGGTGGGGATATCGCTTCTAAAGAGTTCAATGATATTGCTACTAAACACGATGCTATTTTAATCGTTGACGAAGCGCATAGTTCAGGAATCATCGGTAAAAATCTTTTGGGTTGGTTTGATCATTTTGATATAACACCAGAGAAAAATCATATCAAAATGGGAACTTTAGGAAAAGCGTATGGGAGTTATGGAGCGTATATTTTGGCTTCATCTCATATCATCTCATTTTTAGAAAATAGAGCTAAACCTATTATCTATAGTACAGCTCCATCATTATTTGATAGTGCATCTGCATATATAAATTTACAATATTTACAAAATAATAAAAAGAAAATCAAAAAAAAGATACAAAGAAATCAAAAACTAGTACAAAAACATCTCAATATTGATGCCCAATCTTTGATCATCCCTATAGAAATAGGAGATAATAAAAAAGTAATCGATATGCAAAATGAACTGATGAAACGAGGATATCTAATAGGTGCGATTCGTCAGCCTACTGTATCAAAAGCGATAATACGGCTTATCATTAAGCTTGATTTGAAAAAGAAAGATTTGAAAGAAGTGTTACGATATCTACAAAAGTAGATATCGTAGTATTTTGATTACTACTCTTTTTCTTTTTTAACTTGAGGTAAAATAAGATTTAAAAATATTCCCATAATAGCACCAAGTCCAATACCAGAAAATGAAACAGCTCCAAAGTTAAAAGTCATACCACCTATAGCAAATACTAAAATCATAGAAACTATAATCATATTTCGTGTACACGATAGATCGACTTTTTCTTTTATAAGTGTCGACATTCCTATTGATGCGATGATTCCAAAAAGTAGAAGCATAATCCCACCCATCACAGGTACAGGAATAGTAGAAAGAAATCCACCGATTTTTCCAACAAATGCTAAAATGATTGCAAAGATAGCAGCCCATGTCATAATCGCTGGATTAAAAGCTTTTGTAATAGAAACAGCACCAGTAACTTCTGAATAAGTAGTATTTGGAGGACCACCTAAAAATGATGCAATTGAAGTAGCCACACCATCACCTAAAAGGGTGTTTTTTAAACCTGGTTTTTTAAGATAATCTTTTTTGGTCACATTTGAAATAGCCAACATATCACCAATATGCTCAATAGCAGGTGCAATAGCAATAGGAAGTATAAATATAATAGCTTCCCAATGAAATACAGGAGTAACAAAATCAGGAATAGCAAACCAAGCTGCATTTTCGATAGATGTAAAATCAACAACACCATACATCAAAGCGATACAATATCCACCAATAATACCAAATAAAATAGGAATCAATTTAAATATCCCTTTTCCTAGTAATGAAGCAAAAACTGTAATAGCAAGTGCAATCATAGAGATCACTAAAGCTTGATCAAGTGGTATAAGCTGAATAGCACCATCTCCTGTTTTTCCCATCGCCATATTTACAGCAACTGGAGCTAGAATAAGTCCAATAGAGATAATCACTGGACCAACCACAACAGCTGGAAGAAGTTTGTGTAAAAAATCTGATCCTTTGATACGAACAATAAAACTCAAAATGATATAAAAAAATCCAGCAGCTACTAGTCCTGACATAGTAGCTGCTACTCCCCACTTTGTTACACCATATGAAATAGGTGCGATAAATGCAAATGAAGATGCTAAAAATATAGGAGGGATTGTTTTTCTAGTGATAAACTGAAATGCTAAGGTACCAATACCCGCTGTAAATAAAGCAACGCTTGGATTAAGACCTGTTAGGATTGGCACTAAAACTAGTGCACCAAATGCGACAAACAAAAATTGTAAACCAATAATTGAGTCTTTTAAACGAAAATTGTAGTCTGTTTTATGCATAGAAAACCTTTATCTAATAGTACACTATCTATAAGAAAATTTTGCTAAATTATACTACAATATGAAAAAAAATAGGACAAAAAAATGTATAAAGAAAGTACAAATGTAGTAGTAAAGCATCTTGTTAATAGATTAAGAGATATCCAAACAACATCAAATGAGTTTAGATTGACTATAGAAGAGATAGCTAGAATACTAGTGTCTGAAGCATTATGTGACTATCCTACTGTAACACAAACAGTAAAAACATGGCAAGGTGCGGTGGATGTACAGATGATAGAGGTACAAAAACTTGTATTGGTTCCAATTTTGCGAGCAGGGGAGCCTATGCTTACAGGAATACTTCGTACACTTCCTTATGCAAAAAGTGGTTTTTTAGCGATGAAAAGAGATGAAGAGACTTCACTTTCAAAACTTTTTTATGAAAATATTCCAAATATAGAAGATAAAACAGTATTACTTTTGGATCCCATGATCGCAACAGGTGGATCACTTATAGACGGAATTGGATATCTTAAAAGTAAGGGAGCAAAAAGAATCATATCCTTAAATCTTGTAGCAGCTCCAAAAGGGATCCAAAAAGTACAAGAGGCTCATCCTGATGTAGATATTTTTGTAGCACAAATCGATGAAAGACTTGATGAAAATAATTATATTCGCCCAGGATTGGGTGATGCTGGAGATAGAGCTTTTAATACACATGACTAAAAAGTCGTGTAGTATACTATTTAGTTAAAATAATCTTTTTCAGTATCTGTAAAGAACTTCCAATTAATAGGAAGTATTTTTACAAGAGCATCTTTTTCTATTGTTTCATTTTGTTTATTGAGTAACATGATACTGTTACATTTGTAAAGTACTCCAACCATTCCAGCAGCTCTTTTTTTGGATGCTGTAAAGTATTCTCCATCAAAAAAACCTGGGATGATAGTAGTTCTTCCTTTTTTATTATCAAGCTTTTCACCCATTTTGGCAAAGAGTGTATTGTGATAAATATTTTTACTTCCTGCGAGTTTTTGCATAATGATTTTCCCAAAAACTTCAAAGATCAAAGCAGCTGCGAGGGGATTTCCTGGAAGATTTAAAATATATGTGTCGTTTATTTTCCCAAATACTGTTGGTTTTCCTGGTTTGATGGTGATGCCGTTAAAAAGTGTTTCCATCTCAAAACTATCAAATGCTTCTTTTGTGAAGTCAGCATCGCCGGCACTTATTCCTCCACTTGTGATAATTAAATCTGCGTATAAAGAGTTTGAGATTATCTCTTTGAGTGATTCTACATTGTCTTTTGCAACTCCAGTAAATGTCGTATCTGTGCATAATTCTTTTGTTCGTGCTAGGAGACTTGGTGTATTTGAATTATATATTTGATAGTCATTGATTTTTTCATAGTGAAGTTTGAGTTCTTCACCACTTGTAAAAAGAGATATTTTTGGTTTTCTATATACTTTTACATGAGTGATACCTTGAGATGCTAAAACAGCAATAGAGGCAAAATTTAAATCATCACCTTTATGTAAAATTTTTTCACCTTTTTCTATATCTTCTCCTGTAAATCGTATATGTTGATTTGATGTAATAGTATCAGGTAAAATAATGGTTTTATCATCTATAACAGTTACTAACTCTTGGGGAACAATAGCTTCAGTTGTACTAGGAACTCTTGCACCTGTCATAATTTTAACACATTCTTGCCCTTGAAAATGTGTTCTTTTTTCACTTCCTGCTAAAATAGCATCAATAACTTTGACCTCTTTATTTGCATCTGCTAATTTTACTGCATATCCATCCATTGCTGAATTGTTAAATGAAGGTAATGATAGTTTTGCATAGATATCTTCTGCTAAAATTCTTTCTTGTGCATTTTCAATTGGAACTATCTCATATGAAATAGGAGTGATACTTTTACGAATAATTTGTAATGCTTCTTTGATACAGATACTCATACTATCACCCCTTAATTTTTATATGATATAATAGCAAAAAATTTTAAAGAGGAATATAATATATGGAATTAGTAGGAACATCAATTACTTGGCATGTGTATGCAATAGTAATATTAGTTTTAATTATGATCAACAATTTATTTACAGTATTACGAGCAAGTGATTATATCTCAATGGTAAAAAGACTTAAAATAATGACACCAATATACCACTCAATGAACGCAGTTGTGGCATATACAGGAGGAATTGTAGCGGCTTTTTCTCGTGATTTGAGTATTACTGTTCTCTTGATGCTTGCGACTACTATTTTTATAATGGTATTGGAGATTAAGAGATACAAAAAAATGCGAGTGATTAAATTAGCTGAAATAGAGAAGCAAAATGAGTTTCGATTATTTGCAAAAAAGATATATATGATGGAAATTGGTGCGGTTGTATTTACTTATATCATATCAAAAATATTTTAATTTAAATTATGCAATTTACTTACCATAAAGATTCTGGATCTCAAACGATAGAAATCGAAGCAGAGTTGCATAAGTATCTTTTTAAAGTAAGACGACATAGTACTGAAGATACTTTATATTTTAGAAATTTACTTGATAAAAAGATATATAGTTATCAAGTACAAAATATCGATAGACGAAAAACAACGCTACTACTTATTTCAAGTGAAGAAAAACTTATTGAGCCTCAAAAAGAGATGCATATAGGATGGTGTAAAATCGATCCTAAGTCTATAGAGAAAGTGATCGCTAGTTTAAATGAATTAGGTGTGAAAAAAATCACTTTTATTAACTGTGAGTTTTCACAAAGAAAATATACTATAAACTATGAAAAGCTAGAAAAATTACTGATAAACTCTAGTCAACAATCAGGAAGAAGCAGTATCATCGAACTTGAAGAGTGTGAAAGCTTGGATCTTTTTCTAGAAAAAAATCCAGATACTTATATGTTTAATTTTTCTAAAAATCTTCTTGATGATCATAAAAATACAGTTAAAACTATTGTGATTGGGTGTGAAGGTGGATTTTCAAATGATGAAACTGCGAAAGTTGATCAAAATAAAATCGTGGGAATTGAATCAAATTTGATTTTACGAAGTGAAACAGCAGTTGTGACAATTGCTTCTAAAATAGTAGTTTAAATACAGGGAAACAGTAAAATAACACTCTTGTTATTTTACTGTTTTAAGTCCTTTATCTATCCATCCATAGTTGATCCCACCATCTAACTCATTCACATTTGTATAGCGTAGTTCTGTTGCCAAAAAATTCCCTACTGTTTTCGTACGATTAGCATGTGCACAAACTAAAATAAACTTTTGATTTTTATCTTTTACAATTTTAATAAACTCTGCCATCCAAGCGTTAAAATCATAATCACCTGTCTCATCAAAAAAAGTAAGTTTATGACTTCCTTCAATGATACCGTAATGATTCCATTCATCTTCTCTTCTGATGTCAATAAGTACTGTAC
>JBASAI010000070.1:0-1555 GCA_049650525.1 Arcobacteraceae bacterium | reverse complement strand
GTGCTTATAGTTCCTGAATAAACATATACCAAAAGAACCCGACTTTGTAGTGAACCCATTTTCTTGGACATGAAATTTAATATTTAATTTAAGGATTGATTCCTGTATTCTGCAGGAGTTAATCCTTTTAATTTTATTTTAATTCTCTGATTATTATAATAATCAATATAATTTTCTATTTCTTTTTTTAGTTCTGTAATATTTTCATAGTTTTTTTCTTGACCATAAAACATTTCAGATTTAATTATCCCAAAGAAACATTCCATCAAGCCATTATCTAAACTATTTCCTTTACGGGACATACTTTGAATAATTTTTTGATCTTTTAATCTATTTGTATAAAATTTATGTTGATATTGCCAACCTTGATCTGTATGAAAAATTAAATTTTTTAATTTTTTATTCTTTTTAAATGCCTGATCTAACATATCTTTTATTTGCATTGAATTAGGACTAGTTGAAATATTATAAGAAACTATATATCTTCCATAAGCATCTAAAATGGGGGACAAATATAGTTTAGTTCCTCTTAAATTAAATTCCGTTACATCTGTAAACCATTTTTCATTTGGTTTGTTTGCTTCAAAATTTCTTTTAATATAATTTTCTGCAATTTTTCCAACGGTTCCTTTATATGATGAATATTTTCTTTTCTTATGCGTAATACAATATAGATTATATTTATTCATAAGTCTTAATACTTTTTTATGATTAATATTAAAGCCTTGATTTTTAAGTTCTAATGTAATTCTACGATATCCATATCTTTTTTTATGCGCATAGAAAATATTTTTAATTTTTTTAATTGTATCTGTATTTTTTATATCACTATCTTCTTTGTTTAGGTAAAAATAATAAGTTGATCTTGCTATTTTTGAAATTTGTAATAGCATTTTCAAAGGATATTTAGCTTTAAGCTCGGCTATTATTATGATTTTTTCTTTTTTTGTAGCTCCCTTTTTTGAACTAAAGCATCTAACTTTTTTAAATATTCATTTTCAGCTTCTAAATAGATATTTCTTTCCTCTAATTCTTTTATTCTTTCTTCAGACGTTATTTTTTTGTTTTTCTTTTTTAGTTTAGTCATAGTCTTAGTCTTTCTCCCTCTTTTCTTTTCTATGACATTATAACAGTTTTCTTTATATTTTTTAAGCCAGTTAGAAAGTATTCCATTAGAAGTAAGACCAACATCAATTGAAACAGAAATAATTGATTGATTTTCCACAATAACTCTATTAATAGTTTTTTCTTTAAATTCTTTAGAATAATATTTATTTTTTCCATTTCTTAAAATATTATATCCATGTTTTTCAATTAATCTAATCAGATATTTGATATTACTTTTACGAATATTAAAATTTAAAGCTAAAGATTTTACGGTTTCTCCTTTCAACCTTCTTTCATAAATTTCTATTTTTTGTTTATTTGTTAATTTAGACATAAGAAATGCACCCTCCATCTTATTTGTCTAAGATTTTGGGTGCACTACATAATAGGGGACTTTAAATTTTTATTCACATTTCTTTAAAATTGATAGTTCCAACCAACTAAGAAT
>JBASAI010000069.1:0-2474 GCA_049650525.1 Arcobacteraceae bacterium | reverse complement strand
GTATGGGTGTGCAATGTTGTGTTATGTGACACCAAAAGAACACTTAGGTCTTCCAAATAGAGATGATGTTAAAGAAGGATTGATCACTTATAAAATAGCAGCACATGCTGCTGATATTGCAAAAGGTCATCCAGGGGCAAGAGCGAGAGATGATGCTATGAGTTTAGCACGATTTGAATTTAGATGGGTTGATCAGTTTAATATCGGTCTTGATCCAGAAAGAGCGAGAGAATTTCATGATGAAACACTTCCAACAGAATCAGCAAAAGTAGCACACTTTTGTTCTATGTGTGGACCGAAGTTTTGTTCGATGAAAATTTCAGCTGAAGTGCGAACATATGCTGAGTCCTTGGGAACAGATATTGAGACAGCTAAACAAAAAGGTATGGAAGAGATGTCTCTAAAATTTGAGGAGATGGGATCTGAAGTTTATGTTGAAGCAAAGCAATAGTCCAGTAAAAAATAAAAAAATGAATATTGCAATTGTAGGGGCAGGTTTAGTAGGAAGAGTTTTAGCACTCAACTTACTAAAAGATGGCCATACTTTAACGCTGTTTGATAAAGATAGTAGAGATGGGTTAAATGCAGCTGGTTATACAGCTGCTGGTATGTTAGCACCTTTTGCAGAACTCGAAACAGCCGAATCAATCATCTTTGATATGGGCGTTCGCTCTGTAGCTTTATGGCCCGATTTATTAGAAAAAGTTGGAGTTGGTGATGGATTTCAACTCAAAGGTACAATTATCACTTCTCATCCACAAGATCAAAATGAACTTGAGCATTTTATCACTACACTTAAAAACAAAGTACAAGAAGCAAAAAATATAGATTTTATCGATAAAGAACAACTGTCCCAACTTGAGCCAGATTTAACACAATACAAAAAATCATTTTATATTCAAAATGAAGGACAAGTAGACTCGCAACGGTTTATAACGAGTAGTAGTGAGTACTTAGAAAATCATCCAAATGTATTATGGAAAGACTTTACAAAGGTTGATAAAATAGATCAAGGTCGTGTGCATATAGATGAAGAGATTCAAGAGTTTGATTGGGTTTTTGATTCACGAGGCTTAGGTGCAAAAGAGCATTTTACTGATCTTCGAGGGGTACGGGGTGAAGTGTTATGGCTAGAGTCTAGTGAGATTAATATCATAAGACCGACGAGATTGTTGCATCCACGATATAAAATATATGTAGTGCCTCGACAAAATTCCAATCGTTTTATAGTAGGTGCCACAGAGATAGAAAGTGAAGATATGAGTGATATTTCTGTTCGTTCAAGTATGGAGCTTTTATCTGCTGTATTTACTGTGCATCCTAGTTTTGGTGAAGCTCGTGTTGTAAATAGTAAGACAAATTGCCGACCTGCATTTAAAGATAACTTACCAAAAATTGAAAACTCAGATAAGCTCACAAGAATAAATGGTCTTTATCGACATGGTTATTTACTAGCACCTGCAATTGTCGAAAAAGCTCTCAATGAAGGAATATATAAATGAATGAAAACTTAGATCAACCATGGAAAATCGCTGGAAAAACACTTGACAGTAGATTATTGATTGGTTCTGCATTGTATCCAAGTCCTACCAGTATGGAAGAGGCCATCTCCTTATCAAAGTCACAAATTGTTACCGTATCTTTAAGAAGAATATCTCAAACAGATAATAGTAATAATCAATTTTGGAATATCATTAAAAGTCTCGGACTTCATATACTACCCAATACAGCAGGTTCGCATAGTGCAAAAGAAGCGATCACAACAGCAAGAATAGCTAGAGAAGTATTTGAGACTAATTGGGTAAAATTAGAGGTTATTGGAGATCAGTATAATCTTCAGCCAGATCCTTTTGAAACAGTAAAAGCAGCAGAAGTTCTCATCAAAGAGGGATTTGAAGTGTTTCCTTATACTACAGATGATCTTGTAGTTTCTAAACGTTTGGTTGATGTAGGGTGTGAGATTTTGATGCCATGGGGTTCGATGATCGGTTCTGGAAAGGGACTGATGAATCCTGATAATCTCAAAGCAATTCGTAACTATTTTCCCAAATTACAATTGATAATTGATGCAGGAATAGGTAAACCATCGCATGCAACTCAAGCTATGGAATTAGGCTATGATGGAATACTTTTAAATTCTGCAATTGCATTATCTCAAGATCCTATAAAAATGGCAAATGCTTTTCGACTTGCAGTTGATGCGGGAAGATTAGCGTACGAAGCAGGGGTGATGCAAGAAAGAGAATTTGCAAGTCCATCGACTCCTGTTGTCGGAACACCTTTTTGGCATCAGTTTAATGAGTAATGATACTTAAGCTCTGATAAACCGAACTTCAAGTAAAATCCCAGTTCAACCTCTCGGGGCGTTTTGATCTTTATAAAAGATGAAAACTGAGATAGTAAATTTACTTGTCCCGTTGAACTTGACCTGGGTAATTCCAGCGTAAGGAAGAGAAGTATACATAATCTTACTA
>JBASAI010000068.1:0-3392 GCA_049650525.1 Arcobacteraceae bacterium | reverse complement strand
GTCCAGCGATATACATCGCAGCTTTGATAGGGATAGGATTACTTTCACAAAACATTACAGAGTTGATTTCATATAGCGAGTTACTTATTTTTCTTGCTTCATCTAAATTACCAGAAAGTGCTTCATTAGCTAACTTGCTTGTTAAGTCAGGAAGAAGATTTGAAGTAACAGATGTAAATCCAGCTCCACCACTTGCCATAATTGCATAGTTTATAGCATCATCTCCACTTAATACTTTTAAATCTGGTCGTTGAGAAAGAAGCTCAACAACTCGATCTAAACTTCCTGTAGCTTCTTTGATACCATAAATATTTTCACAATCATCAAATAATCTTATAACCGTATCAGCTAAAATATCTACACCAGTTCTTCCAGGTACATTATAAAGTACAAATCCTAAATCAGGAACAGAATCAGCAATTGTTTTGTAGTGTTGATATAATCCTTCTTGCGATGGTTTATTATAATAAGGGCTTACAGAAAATATCGCATCAACTCCACATTTTTGTGCATGTTGTGCTATCCCAATAGCTTCATTTGTAGAGTTACTTCCAGCACCAGCCAAAACTTTAGCACTAGTTCCTTTTGCAACTTCCACTGCAATTTCGATACATCTTTTATGTTCATCGTGTGTAAGTGTAGCACTTTCACCAGTTGTCCCTACTGGACAAATTGCATCTATTCCATTATCAATTTGTCTTTTGATTAATTGTGCATATTTTTGTTCATCTAATGTACCATTTCTAAATGGTGTAATAATTGCCGTCGTTGAGCCTGTAACTTTAGTCATATTTCTATCCCTTATTCTAATTCTAGTCTTATTTTTATTTTCTTTTTTCGATTATATCATTTCTATTTATTGATATAGCTTTACTATTTTTCTTCACTTTTTTCTAAAATCATTGTAGTTGAGTTTGATGCAGTAAAATATTTATTTGCAACACTAATTAAATCTTTGATTTCCAATGCATCAATTTTCTTTTCATATTTCATTAATGGTGAGATATCTCCACGAGAAAGGTAACTTCCATATAAACTAGCAACACTACTAGAACTCTCTAACGAAAAGATAAAATCTGATTTAGTATTCTTTTTTACTTTTTGTAACTCTTCTTTTTTTATATCACCAGATTTTATTTTTTCTATCTCTTCTAAAATCACTTTTTCTACATCTTCTGCTTTTATGCCTGGATTACAAACAGCCATAAAAAGATATACACCAGGATCTTTTAGTTCCATATTATAAGCATATACTGTATTTACAAGTTGTTTTTCATCTACAAGAACTTGGTTTAGTCGACTACTTTTCCCAGAACTTAAAAGTTCACTCAAAGCAGATAAAGCATACTGATCTTCACTTAAAAAATTTGGTATATTAAAATTGATTGCAAGCATCTCAACTTCTGAGTCTTTATGAATAATAACTCTTTTTGCACCCTCTTGTTTAGGCTCAACTGTGTGAAGTTCTTTAGGTATGTTTTTACTATTTTTCGTATTTTTAATAGATGCGAATTTTTTTCTCACTTCTTTAAATACTTTATCTTTATCAATATCACCAGCAACTATAACTATTGCATTTGCAGGTGTATAGTATTTTGAATGAAACTCCCTAATATCTTCGATTTTCCAATTTTGAATATCATTCATAAACCCTATCGGAGTCCAATGATAAGGATGATAAGTAAATGTATTATTAAAAAGTTTAAAATATAAGTATCCCATTGGAGAGTTATCAGTACGCCATCTTCTCTCTTCTGCAACTACATCTCTTTCTGGTTGAAACTCTTCATCTTTTAAAGTCAAATTTTCCATCAAATCAGCATACAATCCCAATGATTTTGAAAGATTTTTTGTACTAGACTTGATATAATAATGTGTATAGTCAAAACCAGTAGAAGCATTATTTACCCCACCAAATCCTTTTACAATTGTATCAAATTCACCAGATTTAAGATTTTTCGTTGATTTAAAGTTAAGATGTTCTAGCATATGTGCTATTCCACTTTTCCCCATTATCTCATCACGACTTCCAACATTATAAAATATATCTGTTGTGATAACATTTGAATTATTATTCAAAGGAATAGCAACAACTTTTAAACCATTTTCTAATGTTTCTTCGTAGTATTTTGGTAGGCTATTTTTTGCCATTAAACTTTCTCCTATAATTAAAAGATAAAAACTAAAAAGTAAAACTTTTTTTAACATCTTTTTTTCCTTATTTAAAATCAGAACCGATTGCTTCTGAAATATTTGTAAAACCATCTTTTTTGATTAATTCAATTAATTCTTTATTAATATTTTTACACATTGACGGACCTTGAAATATAAAGGCACTATATATTTGTACCAAAGTAGCACCAGCTTTTATTCGTCTATACACATCAGTTGCATCACTTATACCACCTACACTGATTAATGTTGTTTTATCATAAAGTTCACGACCAATCTCTTTAAAAAGATTATATGATTTTTCACTCAACACTTTTCCACTTAAGCCACCAAAATTTTGAGCATTTGGTAAAAGAGAATAATCTTGAGTTGTATTCGTAGCAACAATTCCATCCGCACCAGACTCAACTGCAATTTTACACAAAGTGATTGCAGTTTCAGCTTCCATATCAGGTGCAATTTTTAAGAGTATTGGAGTATCAGTAATTTTCTTTGCCATGATAAAAATAGACTTTATAAACTCTTCATTTTGTAAATCACGCAAATTTGGAGTATTTGGACTAGAGATATTTACTACTAAATAATCACAAATATCTTTAAACCCAATAATTAATTTTTCATAATCTTCAAGCGTATCTTCTTCAGAAGTTAACTTATTTTTTCCAATACTCGCACCAATAGGAATTGAATAGGGATATACTTTACTTAAGTTTTGAATCACTTTGTAAGAACCCTCATTATTAAATCCCATTGCATTTTGTACAGTTTCGGCTTCTGGATATCTAAAAAGTCTTGGTTTGTCATTACCAGCTTGTGGTTTTGGAGTCATTGTTCCTATTTCGGTATACCCAAAACCCATCGCTTGCATTGATTCTATCATATCTGCATTTTTATCAAATCCAGCAGCAAGTCCAATAGGATTGTGAAATACTTTATTAAAAACTTTTTGAGTTAAAATATTATCATCTATAAAATTTCTTTCTACCATCATATTATTCAGAGGCCGACAATATGATATACTTTTCATACCATAAGAAGCTAAATGATGTGCTGTTTCAGGTTCAAAATTAAACATAATTTTTTTGAGGGTGTTATAGTTAAACATACTTAAAAGTCCTTAATATCTACTATTTTTACGATTATACCACAAAAAAAATAAAGCAAGATAAATAAAATAAAAACAACAAAGAGAATAAAGAGAAAAAAGAGAGAAATACCTA
>JBASAI010000067.1:0-3239 GCA_049650525.1 Arcobacteraceae bacterium | reverse complement strand
GGCTTTGAATAATACGAGATAATATAAAAAAGGATTCAATCCACCCAATAATAAAATGATCTTCAAATTTGATCTAAAATGTTTTCTCACTTCACTCAATTTTTTTTGGTACCATATCACTACAAATAAAACTATCATCGAACTTATCGAGGCATACAAAACCAACTCCAATGGAGTCAAGTATTCTAAAGCTATTTTAAAAGCAGTCGCTACTGTTGACCATAAAAAAATCGCACTAAGTGCATATTTATACGCTACTGTTTGTGATTTTATCATCAAATATTATATAAAAATGGTAAAAGTAATGAAAATGTGATCCACATAATAATCGTCAAGGGAACCCCTACTTTTAAAAAGTCATTAAAAGTATATCCACCAGCACTCATCACTAATAAATTTGTCTTATATGCCATAGGAGTTGCATAGCTCATATTTGCTCCAAATAAAACTGCTAACACAAAAGGTTCAGGTGCAAGACCCAGTTGCTGTGCGATTCCTATTGCAATGGGTGTTCCTATAACAGCCGCTGCATTGTTGGAAACAACATTTGTCATAATCGCCATCAACAACATCAATCCACTTATCATAACAGTAGTTGAACTTCCATCCATCACAGATACAAAAAGATGTGCTAAGTATCCAGCCGCTCCTGTTTGCAGTAATGCTTGACCTAAAGCCAAAGATGCCACAACGACCAAAATAACTTGAGCACTTAATGCACTTGAAGCATCTTTCCAATTGATACAATTTGTTAAAAACATCAACAACACACCACAAGTAGCACTAACAGCAATAGGTAAAATACCCATCGCTGACACCATGATAATCCCAAGCATAATAACAAAAGCTTTCACTGCTTTTTCAGAATGTACCACATCAGAAGTAGCATCCAAAACCAAAACTTCTCTGTTTTTTTTCAGATTTTGAATATGTTCACTTTTCCCTTGTACCAAAATCACATCACCAATTTTCAGATTTATCTCTGAGATATTTTTCAAAATTGCTTTTGCTCTTTGCCCTGGTTTGTGTACTGCTAAACCCAAAAGATTATGGCGTTCTAAGAATCGTGTATTTTCTAGTGAAGTGTTATTAAGGCGTGAACCATGAGCGATAATTATCTCAGCAATTTGCTGGTCATCATCTGCTTGAAGAGGATGGTCACTATCTACTGCACCTAAAGTGGTATAGAGTTTTGCGCCCAAAATAGTCTCATAACTTTTCAAGTTTTCAGGAGTATCTTCAACGACAAGCATATCATCTGCTTTTACGATCAAATTTGAAGTTGGAAAGATATACATATCACTTCCACTTCTATACAGTCGTGAGATTTTCATCTGATTATCTGTTTTTTTAAGTATCTCTTCTATACTCATTCCATTTGTAGTAGAATCTTCTAAAACCATCAATTTTGCAGAAAATATTCGAGGTGAAGTATCCGAAAAAGAGGTAGTTCGATCTGCTATAAATAAGGGAACAATCAACCACAAGTACAAGATCGCAATAACGCCTGCAATACTTACAGGTAAAAAAAAGTCAAACATACCAAACTCATTGAGTCCCATATCAACAGCTACTGAAACCACAAGTAGGTTTGTCGATGTACCAATAGTTGTACCCATTCCACCAATAAGTGTCGCAAATCCCATCGGCATCAATACTTTTGAAGCTGCTGTTTTTGTACGAATAGAAACAGCTGTAAGGATTGGTAAAAGTAACACCACAATGGGAACATTGTTTATAAAAGCACTCAAAATAGCACCTAAAACAAGAGTCACAAGAAATGAAAACTTAGGAGCAGTTTGCCACATACGAGAAAGTACTCTTCCCACAGGCTCCAATGCACCAGTACGAACCAAGCCCTGCCCAGCTATCATCAATGCACACACAGCCACTAAAGCTTCATGTCCAAATCCAGAAAAGAAATCTATTGCGTGTAAAGTTTTTCCATTCTCAGTAAATGGGAAAAGTGTAAATCCAACACTTAAAACCACCAAAATCACAAGACTCGATGTCTCAATAGGAATATTTTCCCTCGTAAATAAAAACAGTGCCACAAGGGTCAAACACATTACAGCAATAGCATGGTTATTTAAATCAAAAACAATATCCATATTTTCCTCTTCTTTTTCTATAATTAATCAATTGATTAATTATTATACAACATAATAGAAAAATAAAGAAGAAATCTGAGTAAAATATTCAAACTACGAAAGAAGGTATACAGATGAGATTCAAAAAAAATATCTTGAAAAACAGTATTTTTATCTATTCATTTATTTTAGTCAGTTTAATTTGTATCATCTATTATTTTTATTATGTAAACCAAAAAATGCAAGTAAGTGTGCATCTACTTTCAGAAGAAAATTTTAATTCAAGTTTTCAAGTTTCCACATTTTTACTATTTTTATTAATTATTATCATTTTACTGAGCACTCAATATCTTCATTCTAAAATAGTCAGATCAAACGCAATCAAATTACAATCCAGAGGCGAACTAGAAATTATCAATACTCTTTATAATGGACTACAACAATTTGATAATGTAAAAGATATTTCTCATCATGCCCTCAAATTTTTAGTAAAACAATTAGATGCAAATTACGGTAAACTGTATATTGTTGACTATTTAAATGAACAACTTCATCTCTCTGGTGAGTTTAATATTTGTGTAGAAAACGAGGAACGAATACTGCCAATTTATCGAGGTATTATAGGAGAAGCTGTTGCGTTTAAGAAAGTAAAACAGCAAAAAAATGATCATTATCATAAACTCTATATTCCTCTAATTAATGACAAAAAAACAATAGCAGTTATAGTCTTACAACTTAAAATAAGTGAAATAGACTATGAGTTTTGTACTTTTCATCAAACCATCATGCAAATCATCACAGATTTTTTACGAAATGAACTCAAAAATGAGGAAAATCAAAAATATTTTAATCTTATAGATAATTATGTAATTACCTCATCAACAAATAAAGAGGGAATTATCACTTATGCAAGTAAAGCATTTGAAAGATTTCATGGCTATCAAAAAGATGAACTTTTAGGAAAGTCGCATAGAATCATTAAGGCAACAAATGCTGAAGATGGAATTTTTAAACAAATGTGGGAGT
Source organism: Arcobacteraceae bacterium (assembly GCA_049650525.1). Lineage (GTDB taxonomy): Bacteria > Campylobacterota > Campylobacteria > Campylobacterales > Arcobacteraceae > JAIOSF01. The sequence continues at coordinate 123 of JBASAI010000067.1, read as the reverse complement.
CAATCTCAAAAGGAAATATATGGAATCATGAAATTGAAAATAAGAAAAAAGATAATTCTGCGTGTTGGTTAAATACTACCATTCAACCAGATTTTGATTATTATGATAATATCATTGGATATA
>JBASAI010000066.1:0-2820 GCA_049650525.1 Arcobacteraceae bacterium | reverse complement strand
GCTTTATATTCATCTTGTAACCATTTTAAAATAATTGATGTATCCAATCCACCACTATATGCTAAAACTACTTTTTTTATCTCTTTTTTACTCACTATATTTCTCCAAATTTGTATTAATATTATTTATGCTTATTGTATCAAAAAAAATGATAAATTTCAATTCAATTTATTTTTAAATATCTAAATAAAGCGATAACTCATCTGCAAGCATAAAATCTTTTGCAAAAATTCGAGTTTCTTTTTGTGTTATTTTATTTTCAGCTAAAAGTATCTCTACTTTCTTTTTCATTTCATTGTCAAAATTTTCTATATCTACACCAACAACACTTCTAAATCCTAATAATACTTTTTCTATTAAAATATCATCTTCACTCAATATTTCTATCTCATCATACTCAAGAGGATTTTTTATATATGATTCCAAATCTTTTGTTGCATAATATCGTTTGTTTTCAATACACCCAACAGCACCACTTCCTACACCTAAATATTCTTTATATTTCCAGTATCCAAGATTGTGCTTACTTCGTGCATTTTCATTGAGTGCAAAATTTGAGATCTCATACTGACCAAAACCTAACTTTTCAAACTCTTTAAACAAAAATCGTGCGAGTTCCTCATTTTCAAATTGAACATTTTTTTGATTAAAAAACTTTGTTCCCTCTTCAATTGTCAAGCTATAGGCACTGATATGATTTATGGGTAAATTCTTTATTATACTCAAATCATTCTCTAGTAATTCTTTTGTGTCCAGCTTTGTATCATAAATAATATCACAATTTATATTTTCAAATCCAGCTTTTTTTGCATTGTTAATTGCATCTATTGCTTGTGACTTTTTATGATTTCTTCCTAAAAATTTTAGTTTTTCATCATCAAAACTTTGTACTCCAAAACTCACACGATTTATCCCTAATTTATAGATATCTTCAAGCCACTCTTTTGTAGCTGAGTTCGGATTGGCTTCGATTGTGATCTCACAATTTTCGACTAAATAGGGACGAACCAGATCCATCACCTCTTTATATTTTGATGCTTTGATCGTACTAGGAGTTCCTCCTCCTATAAAAATAGTTTCCACTCTTTTATCGTTCTTTTTTAAACCATCTTCTAACTGTACAAGTAATGATCGCATATAATCAGAACGCAAACTATGCATACTCGTATAGGAATTAAAAGCACAGTAAAAACATTTGCTATCACAAAATGGTATGTGTATGTATAAAAGCATCGCTTTCCTTTTTTAATATTATTTGAAATAATAACACTATTTACTTTATCTATTATTTCAAATAAGAACTATCTTTATTTTTACTTTTCATATTAAAAAACAATAATTAATTGAAGCTAATAAAAGCATTTTTAAAGTATCATTTTGATAGTATCCGATTCATATAATAAACAATAAAAAAGGCAAAGTGATTTATGGAAGATACAGCAAAAAACTATAGACCAAATGTAGCAGCTATCGTTTTATCTTCATCATATCCAGCGAAATGCGAGATCTTTATAGCATCAAGAATCGATGTAGAAGATGCATGGCAGTTTCCACAAGGTGGCATTGATGATGGTGAAACACCTAAAGAAGCCTTATTTCGAGAACTAAAAGAAGAAATTGGAACAAATAGTATAGATATCATAGCAGAATTTCCCCAATGGGTAAGTTATGATTTTCCACCATCTGTTGCTTCTCGTATGGCACCTTTTGATGGGCAGACACAAAAGTATTTTTTAGTAAAACTTCATAAGGGTGCTAAAATTGATATAGATACAGAGATCCCTGAATTTAGTCAATTTAAATTTGTAAAAACTGAAAAATTAAATGATTATATTACATTTTTCAAAAGAACAGTTTATAAAAAAGTTTTAAAATATTTTAAACAAGAGGGTTATATTTAAAATGAAAAAGAGAAGAAAATGTTAAGAGTATTAAAATTTGGTGGAACTAGTGTCGGAGACCTAGACAGAATCCAAAATGTTGCAGAGATCATCAAAAAATTTAGAAATAAAGGTGACGATATCATTGCGGTAGTAAGTGCAATGAGTGGTGAAACAAATAAGCTTTTAGAATATGCAAATCATTATAGTAAAACACCTGATGAAAGAGAGCTCGATATGTTATTGAGTTCAGGAGAACGAGTTACTTCTGCACTCTTATCAATTGCCCTCAACGAGCAAGGATATAAAACAACATCTATGAGCGGAAGAGAAGCTGGAATACTTACAACAAAAGAGCACACAGAAGCTAGAATTGAAAATATCGAAACAACAAATATGACAAATGCCATCAAAGATGGAAAAATTATTATTGTTGCTGGTTTTCAAGGAGTAAGTAAAGACGAGGGACGAATCACTACACTTGGTCGTGGAGGAAGTGACTTAACAGCTGTAGCACTCGCTGGTGCTTTGCATGCTGATGTCTGTGAAATATATACTGATGTAGATGGAATATATACAACCGATCCTCGAATCGAACCAAAAGCCAAAAAACTTGAAAAAATCTCTTATGATGAGATGCTCGAATTAGCAAGTTTAGGGGCAAAAGTTTTACAAAATAGATCAGTAGAGATGGCAAAAAAACTAAATGTAAATTTAGTATCAAGAAGTTCATTCACTTCAGAAGTAGAAGGAACACTAATCACAAAGGAAGAAAATATTATGGAAGCACCAATAGTAAGTGGTATCGCACTAGATAGAAATCAAATAAGAGTAGGAATGTATGGTGTTGTTGACAAACCAGGTATCGCTTCATCTATTTTTACAGCACTTGCTGATGCAAACATAAATGTTGATATGATAGTACAAACAAGAGGCACTA
>JBASAI010000065.1:0-1719 GCA_049650525.1 Arcobacteraceae bacterium | reverse complement strand
AGTTTTTATCTTTTTTTTTCTCCAAATTTTTAATATTTCCAAACCATCTATATTTGGAAGGCTAAGATCCAGAATAACAGCATCATAATCTATCATCAATAATGCATCTTTTCCTTCAAACCCATCTTCAAACCAATCAATGCAAAAGCCAAATTTTTTAAAGCCACTTACAATCCCATCACCTATTAAATTATCATCTTCAATTAATAAAATTTTCATAATAAACTTCTTTTATATTATTTTAAAATTTATATCTAAACATTATTAGAATAATATTAATAAATGAAAAAGTGAATCTATTAAAATAGATAAAATCTGATCTACAACCTCAAAACTTAAACATACACTCAACTATTTTTGTTACACTACTTGAAATTTAATAATGGAGTTTAGAGATGTTTACAGAATATATCACACCGCGATTTTTAGAGACAGATGCCTTAGGGCATATCAATAATAATACTTATGGTGTTTGGTTTGAAGCTGCAAGAGATGAGTTTTTTCGTATTTTTGTACCTGATAGTGATATCAAAAAATGGAATCTTGTGATCGCTCATAGTTCTTTTGATTTTTTAAAGGAAGTTTTTTGGGGGAAGCAGGTGATTGTAAAAACTGCGGTTTCTAAAATCGGAACATCTTCTGTAGAATTAAGTCATGCTGTGTATCAAGATGGAAAATTATGTACGACAGGAAAATGTGTTTTGATACATTATGATTTTGCTCAAAAAGTTTCTATGCCTATTGGTGATGATATTCGATCAGTTTTAGAAAAACATATACATCTTGATCAATGGAATGAAAGATTAGAAGAGTTGTTGGGTATTGAGCAATCGAAAAATTGATGACATAATTGTATTTTACTTGGAGCTACATTTGGTTTGTTTAAGCCTATTACTACAGCCGTTTTACATAATGGTACAACGATAGGACTTTTGGCAAATTCGATGAAAGGGATTCGCTTAACAAAATAAAATAAACTGATATCCATTATCACTTTTATGGAAATTCAAGTAAAAGTGTACTATGATTACTGATCTTACTTAAGGAAGTAATCATGGGTAAAACTATTATAGATTGCGAGATGAACAAATCTTACATTATAAAAAAACTACATACTACAGGTGCTTTACGCCAAAGACTGATCTCTTTTGGAATACTCAAAGGTACACAAATCAAATATCTTACTTCTACTAAACTTCGTGCTACATATGAGATACAAGTTGGAAAGATGACTATCGCTTTACGAAAAGAGGAAGCTATGAAAATTGAGGTAGAAGAATATGAAGCAAATTAAAATAGCTTTAGTAGGACAACCCAATGTCGGAAAAAGTATGCTTACAAATGCCATGGGAGATACCACACTTCATGTAGGAAATTTTTCAGGGGTGACTGTAGAAAAAAAAGAGATACTTTTCAAATATAAAGATTACAAAATTACTATAGTGGATCTTCCCGGTACTTATATGCTCACAAATTATTCTATTGAAGAAAAAGTAACCAGTGATTTTTTACAAAATGAAGAGTATGATCTCATTTTAAATGTAGTAGATTCGACAAATTTGGAAAGAAATCTACAACTTACTTCTGAACTGCTAAATTTAGAAAAAAAGATGTTAGTTGCTTTAAATATGTCTGATGAAGCAAAAAAAGAAAATATAGAGATCAATGCTAATTATATGACAGAACTTTTAGGGGTAAATGTTATACAAACTTCAGCTG
>JBASAI010000064.1:0-1567 GCA_049650525.1 Arcobacteraceae bacterium | reverse complement strand
ATTCAATATTTGTAAAAAAATTAAAAATTTAGTTGCTGAGTAAAGAAATTTTTAGTAGAAAAATTGATTTCAAGGGATAAACGAATAAAAAATTATATGCAAAAAGGAGCTTAAAAAATAAGCTTCTTCGAAAGTATTTAATTTTAAAATTTTAAGGGTAATACAAATCACCATATTTTTTATGATGGAAAGATGTTAGTTTCAGCTCAGAAAAACAGTTTGGACAAATTAATGGATCTTTTCCATATATTTTAAAAATACGTTCTCTCCAAGTTAGAGGAATGTTTAAAAAAACCATTTTTTTGAAAAAAGATCTGATTTGAGTTTTAAGGTTTATTTTGATATTTCTAGCATAAAATCCATATCTTCGAATAGCTTTAAATCCTTTAGGGTTAATATGTAGAATTAATCTGCCAATAAATTTAAATAATGGAAGTGTAAGAATTATTTTTTCTTTTGTGGCGACATCAATATACCAAAATGTGACTTGATTATTTTCAAATTTAATTATTCTATGTTCAGCAATAGCAGGTCTCATTAAATAACGTCCGATATATTTTAAAATTTGAGGATTATTATCTAAAACATCACCTTTTAAATTAATGAAAAAGTCTTTTTTGTAACAAAGAGAAATAATATTTTTAGTTTTTTTACATTTAGGATATGCTTTAGAAATACTTCTAAGAACAAGGTATTTCCAAGAGTTATTAAAAAATTTAGGTGGGAAAAAATCAAGTTTTTTCCATGCGAGATTCTTCTTAAAACCACCAAGAGAAAGAATAATATGAAAATGTGGGTGGAAAGAAGAGTCACGGCTAAAAGTATGGATAGCAACGATAAGCCCAAAATTATGAATATCATGTTTCTTAAACCAATTTTTAAAGAGAGTTTTAATATGATCAGAAAAAGTAGAAAGTAAACCTCTTTTAATGAGAGGGTAGTTCCATATTTCTTTAGGAAGAGTAAAGATAATATGTTTATGTTTTTGATCAATAAGTTGAGAAGAAAGTTTATGAGCCCATTTTTCAGCATATATTTTACCGCATGAAGAACAGAATTTAGACTTACAAGTAACAGGCCTATAAGTAAAATGAGAACAATTATGGCATGAAAAAATAGCTTTAGCAAAAGAAAATTCCCGACAATTTTTAGATGCGAGAAGAGTAGTTTTGATAAAGTGAAGGTAAGTTTTAGGGAAATGTGAAAAAAACTGTGAAGAATGCTTAAAAAAAGCTTTTAGGTTTTCATTGGTAAGAATATCTTTAAGAGTAATAGTAGTCATAATAGTTATTATATCAAAAAACCCCCAAGATGGGGGCAGGGGGTTGAACAAGCGTTAGCTTTTTTTTACTTATAAATTCTATTATAACTTTATATTAACTATAGTTGTTATTATTTTTTGAATAAAAAATATGGGATGTTGTTTCTTTATTTTTCAAATTTTGTTCTATATTCATCTAACCTAAATTGATCTTTTATAGATATATTTGTATTTGTTTTTACTATGATTTCTTTTTCTATAAGCCTTTTTAGTAACCTTTGCAGTGTTCTTAAACTTATATTAAGA
>JBASAI010000063.1:0-8020 GCA_049650525.1 Arcobacteraceae bacterium | reverse complement strand
ACACAAAAGTGGGTTATAGTAAAGATACTGTTTATCTTCTCTATACAATCCAGCATAATCTTTTTCAAGTTTCATTTTTTACTTTAAATAAAAAAAGATACTATATCTTAACACCAAATGGAAAAATCGAAAATGTTGGAAACCTTTATACTTATGCAGGGGAGTATCCAAAAGCTACACAATCACTCTCATTCAATATACCAAAAGAACTAAAATTGTATGATAATATAAAAACAAAATCATTACAATTTACATTTAAAAATAAAAAATATACTATAAAAAGCCAATATAGTGCTGACCTTGTAGATTTTTATAAAACTTTCCCACAATCAGATTATAATATCTATTTTGGTACAAAAAATTCTACCCCATTATCGAACTCTATTTTACAAAAACTTGCACCTCTCGTAGAGGGAAAATCAGAGATTGAAGCTGTGAATTTATTGTTGAGATTTGTACAAACATCATTTAAATATAAAACAGATCAAAATCAATTTAATGCTGAAAAGGTGATGTTTCCAGAAGAGACTATATTTTATCCTTATAGTGACTGTGAAGATAGAAGTATTTTATTTAGCTATTTAGTGAAGAATCTTTTAAATCTTGATGTTGTTGGGGTAAAGTACAACGATCACTTAGCTACAGCTGTTGCATTTTCATCAAAGATAAGTGGAGATGGATTTAACTATAAAAATACAAAATATACTATAGCAGATGCGACATATGTCAATGCAAATGCAGGTATGGCAATGCCAAAATATAAAAATACTAAGTTTGAGATTATCTCTTTGAGATAATCTTCGCTAGTACTTTTATACTACAAATACGAGTCCATTTTCAATCTTTATTTTACCACCAAGTTCATATTCAAAAAGTTTTTCAGGAAATCTTTGCATAACTTCATCGTAAGTAGGTGTTGATTTACAATACTCTAAAAAATCATCATGATGTTTGATCTCATTTTTAAATCCGATAAAATCTTCTATAAAACTATCAATATCATAAATAGCAGTAGCAAGTCCCTCTTTTAAAAGCTTGTTTGTCCCTACACTTTCCCCTATTCTATGTGCTAACACAAAAATAGGTTTTTTCATCTTTAAGGCAAACTCTACACTTCTCATCGTACCACTATTTTCATCTGCTTGAGTCACTATCAAACACTCTCCCAAAGCTACAACAACTTCATTTCGTATAGGAAAATTGTATCGTTGTGAAGGTGTTTTTATTGGAAACTGACTAAGTATCAGCCCATTTTCCTCTATTTGTTCTATAAGTTTTCTATTCACAGCTGGATATCGTATATCCAGACCAGTTCCTGCAATTGCAATAGTATTATTTGCACCTGCAGCATGGTGAGCAATCGCATCGACTCCCATAGCAGCACCACTTACTATGCAAACACCATGACTAGAAAGTGCTTTTGCTAGTTCATGTGTGTATTGTTTTGTGTATGCATTTGGTTTTCTTGTACCGACAATAGAGACCATTCTTTTACTCAAGAGATCAGTATTTCCGATGTAAGAAAGCATTTTTGGATACTTTTTCATAGCATCCAATTGATCTATATGGAAATTTAACTCTTGTATCATAATTGGTTTATATACACCAATTCTAATCCTTCTAAAAGATGTTTTGATTCTTTTAGTGTTTGAAATGTAATCGAATGAGGATGTCCAATAGCAATAGCGGAACCATTTCTTTTTGCTCTCTTTATTGCTTTTTTGAGCTGATTTTGGATATATATTTTATCTTTTTTATTATCTAAAAAAATATCTCTAGTAAACATTTTTATACCATGTGTTTTTGCTACTTTTTTAACAACCGAATCTGCTGTTGTTTTACTATCTAAAAAAATGTAATTATATTTTTTTAATACTTGAAAAAGTCTATCCATCGCAGCTTCATTTGATGTAAATTTACTTCCTGTATGATTGTTCATATAGAGTGTATTGGGATACACTTCTCGTATATACTTAATTCGGTCTTCGATTACTTGTATACTATCTGTAATATGAAGAGTGTGTTCCTCTTCAAACTTAAAACTACTCGCTTGCAATGGAAGATGTATCATATATACATTTTCTAAGGATTGTGTAATTTTTGCAGATCTGGGGTGACCATCTGTAGGTGGAAGAAAAGCCATATTTACAACATATCCTAAATCTAAAGCACTATTTATTTGTCTTTGCATTGTCATATCATCTATTATAATTGCTAGTTTTGGTTTATTATTTATATTTATATCTGTCTTTTTAGCTTCTATTATTGAATTTGAGAACATACTTGATTCTTCACTGTGTTGCTCATCTTTTTTATCTATTTCTTCTAAATTTGGTTCTTCAAAATAAAAAACTGGTTTTTTTATTTTTGTACTAATTGGTTCTTTTATATCTAAATTATCTTTAATATTTTTTGTATATTCTATCTCTAACGCATCTGTTTTTTCTTGAAATGTTTTTTCTTCTTTTACAGTTTTCTTGGGATCTTCTATCACAATATGTTTAATGTCATTTGCCACTTCATCAATTTCAGTTCCATAAAAACTTCCCATCGCTAGTCCTAAGAGTACACTCATAAAGATTACTATTATGATTGAAAATGTTTTTTTATATGATTGAAATGTTTGTTTTTTGATTTTTCTTGGAGCTTTTTTTTGAGGAGTTTTTTTCATAATTGTAGTTATAAACTTAAAAAGTTAATACACTTTTTGAATGATTCAAAAAGTGTATTAGCATAATTAGTTTTTGTCTTGATTTACTATTTTATTTGCAGAAATCCAAGGCATCATCTCTCTAAGTTCTACACCAGTTCTCTCAATAAGAGTTTCTTTTTGGTTTTTTCTCTCAGCGTTCATTCGAGGATATCCAGCTTGACCTTCAAGGATAAAGTCTTTTGCAAATCTACCATCTTGAATCTCTTTTAAAAGTTCTCTCATAGCTTGTTTAGATTCATCATTGATGATTCTTTTTCCAGCAACATAGTCACCATATTCAGCAGTATTTGAAATAGAATATCTCATATCAGAAATACCACCTTCAAACATCAAGTCAACAATAAGTTTCAACTCATGTAAACACTCAAAGTATGCCATTTGTGGATCATAACCAGCTTCTGTTAATGTTTCAAAACCAGCTTGAACTAATGCAGTTGCACCACCACATAATACAGCTTGCTCACCAAAAAGGTCAGTTTCTGTTTCATCTTTAAATGTAGTTTTGATAATAGCAGTTCTACCACCACCAATTGCTGATGCATAAGAAAGTGCTAATTCTTTAGTAGATCCACTTGGATTTTGACCAACAGCAATAAGATCAGGAATACCTCCACCTCTTACAAATTCACTTCTTACAGTATGACCTGGAGCTTTTGGTGCAATCATAGTTACATTGATATCTGCTCTTGGAGCAATTCTTCCGTAGTGAATGTTAAAACCATGACCAAATGCAATAGTTGCACCTTGTTTTAAGTTTGGTTCAATTTCATTTGCATAAATTTCTGATTGATTTTCATCTGGTAATAAAATCATAACGAAGTCAGCAGCAGCTGATGCATCAGCAACAGTTAAAGTTTCAAAACCTTTTGCTTCTGATTTTCCCCATGAAGAACCATTTTTTCTTAAACCAACACAAACTTCAACACCTGAGTCTCTTAAGTTTTCTGCGTGAGCGTGACCTTGTGATCCAAAACCAATAATCGCAACTTTTTTTGACTTAATTAAGTCAAGGTTACAATCTTTGTCATAATATATATCTAATGCCATAGTATTTCCTTTTTTCTAATATAATTTTAGGCGATTATATCAAAAATATATTTTTATATACTTAAGATATCGCTATAGTTGGTCTTTTTTGCAATAATCTGCTATGATAATATCAATAAAATGCAAGGAAAATTGTGAAAACTGAATATTTACAAAAAATTTATGAAAACCAAAGCATAGCAATAGTTACATTTGAAAATGACACCTATACATTAAATAGTAAATACAAAATAGGAACACTCAGTATTTCAAATAAAACGGCTATTTTAAATCTATCAAATAACTCAAGTCAAAAAATATTTATCGATTTTGATAAATTAAATGGTGCCTACAGAGATGATACAGTACTTGTACAAGTGCTTTTTAATCCTAAAGGAAAAACAAAAGCAAAAGTGATTCAGATATTAACTAGAAATGCCAATGCTATTTTATGTTTTGTAAAAGATAAAAATCTTTATACTATAAAAGAAAACATACTTATCGATTGTGAGGTAGTGAATAACAAAGACGGCGATGTCGTTATTTTTGAAGAGGGTAAAATCGCTTCAAAATTCGGAAATATCGCTGATGCAAAAGTAGATGAACCAATCTCACTATTTTTGTACAATGAATACTATAGACTTCAAGAACCAAAACTTGTATCATATGATTCACTTGATACTACAAATAGAGTTGATCTGACTCATTTGGATTTTTGTACTATAGATCCTGCAAGTGCAAAAGATCATGATGATGCGATCTATTTTGATGAAAAAACCAATGAGATCTATGTAGCCATTGCGGATGTGAGTGCGTATGTAAAAGAGGGAAGTGAGCTTGATGCTGATGCTTTACGACGATCTTTCTCTATCTATTTTCCACATAAAGTATTACCGATGCTTCCATTTAAACTAAGCACTGATTTGTGTTCACTTGTACCACATCAAAGCAGACCTGCCTATGTCTTTAAAATGACTTTAAATCCAAAAAATATGCAAGTAACTAAAAGTGAGCTTTTTGAAGCGATGATCGAATCTAAACATAAACATAGTTATGAATATATCGATGAAGTGTTAGAACAAAACGATCCAAGCAATAGCTACAATAAACTTTTTACAATGACTCAAAAACTCAAAAGAAATCGTCTTAAAAATGGATTTGATTTTAGGAATGATGAGATACGACTTATCTTAGATGATGAAGAAAAACTTAAAAGTTTTAAATCAGAATCATCATCGGCTTCACATAGTTTAGTAGAAGAGTGTATGCTTTTAGCTAACCAAGAAGCAGCCAAAAAACTTAAAAGTGTTGGTATTTTTCGAGTGCATGACGAACCATCAGATGCAAAAATAAAAAAACTTATCGATGAAGTGAACTTTTTAGGAATAAAAGCAAAACTCAAAGATGATGTCCACTCAACAATAATCAAAATACAAAAACAAGCAAGAGAGGTAAATCTTGAGCAAGAAGTAGATGAACTGATCATTCAGTCACAACAACAAGCGTCGTACAGTAGTACTAAAAAACCACATTTTGGACTTGGCTTTGATGATTATTCCCATTTTACCTCTCCTATACGGCGGTATTCTGATCTTGTGTTGCATCGTATTTTAAAAAGTGGGAAAGTGCCACAAAATATCGAAGAGATTTGTGAAGATATAAGCATACGAGAAAGAGAGATCGCTTCACTTGTGTGGGATTTTGAAGATAGAAAATATGCGCGATTTTTACAAAACCATATCGGCAAAACTTTTGATGCAACTATTATTGATACTGATAATATCATTGTAAAGCTCGATTCTATTGTAAAAGGTGCTCGTGTATTTATCGAAAACTATTCAGGACAAAAACTTTTTTCAAAAGTACAAGTAAAGATCACAAGTAGCGATATCATCTCTAAAAAAATCACAGGAAACATCATCTAACTATGTATAAAAATCAATTTGATAACGAATTTTCTTCGGGTGCGATCTATAACGGATATATGTTTTATGGTCAATGTGACTATCTTGTAGACACTTACTCAAATAAGGTGGCTACCAAACTCAGCAATGGCGAAGAGATTCGTAAGATCTATTTTGATGAATATAACTATAAAGAGTGTGATAACTTTTTATCGCAATCATCACTTTTCTCAGCTACAAATATATTGATGATAAAAACGATTAAAAAAATTCCTAAAAAAGAGCTCGATGCACTTATTTTGGCGTGCAATACAAATCAAGATAGTTTTTTGATCATCTCTTGTGTTGGTGAAACTGATTTTAAAACTATGGCAAAAAGTTTTACAAAAAAAACAAAGAGTTGTGAAGTGAGATTTTTCGCACCTACTGATCAAGAAGCGATACAAATACTCAATACTAAAGCTCAAGAAAAAAATATCGAATGTGGCTTTGGGGAACTGCAGTATCTCTACAATATGCATCAAAAAGATCTCAGTCTTGCAATAAATGATCTCAATAAACTAGCCATATTACAAGAAAAAATAACAGCAAATATCATCAATGCCCAATGTTTTGGAATGGGTGCGATATCTATCGATGATTTTTTGAATAAGCTTTTCACAGGGCAAGGAATAAACAAAGACTTATATATGCTTTTTGAAGAGGGGATGAATGAGATCAATCTTCTTAATCAAGCAACATCATTTTTACAACAACTTTTTACTATAAATACTTACCTAAAACTTCATGGGCAACTTAATGTAATAGAGATCTGGGGATATAAACTCCCTATTGCTATAGCTAATACTCGTGCGAGTATCGCTATGAAATTCACAAGTGAAGATTTTACTCGTATGTTTAATTTTTTTAGCGACCTTGAAATTGAGCTCAAAACACGCAAAAATCTTGATGTAAATAGTTACACTCAAGCGTCTTTTAGGAACTTTTCAGCAAGCTTAAGGTAAAATCGCCGTTCAAAGTGGAAATAATCGAACTTTAAAACTTCGTTATTGCCCTTAACCTTGCTGATAAACTTCCATTTATCGGCTAAAACCAAAAGGAGAAAAGAATGGCTAGAATTAGACATTATGAGACTATGTTTATAGTTAAAGCGACACTTACAGATGAGGAAACTCAAGCACAAATTGCAACTGTAAAAGCAAATATTGAAAAAAATGGTGGAACAATTGTTTCTGTTGATGATATGGGTTCAAGAAACCTTGCGTATGAAATTGAAAAGCAAAAAAGAGGTTACTACTATGTAATTTATTTTACTGCACCTTCAGAATCAATCAAAGAACTTGAAAGAAATTATAAAACAAATGAAAGTATCATTAGATTTATTTTTATCAAGTCTGAAAGTAAAACAGAAGTTAAGCACTGGACAGTAATGTCAGATGAAGCTGCTAAGCGTTCAGAAAGTAAAGCTGCAAAATAATTTAAGTTAGATAAAAGGAATTTTTTATGTACAATAAAGTGATAATGATAGGAAACCTTACAAGAGATATTGAACTAAAATATCTTCCAAGTGGAAGTGCTATAGCCAATGGTGCAATAGCAACTAGCCACAAATATAAGATGCAAAATGGAGAACAAAAAGAAGAAGTTTGTTTTCTAGATTTTTCTATATTTGGTAAAGGTGGTGAGATTTTTAACCAATATGTACGAAAAGGTTCTAAGGTTATGCTTGAAGGAAGACTCGTTTTTCAACAATGGAAAGCTCAAGATGGTACAAATAGAAGTAGACATGCACTTCAAGTTTCAGAATTCAAGTTTTTAGACGGAAAATCTGATTCACAAGATATGGGTGAAAACAACTATAACCAACAACAAAATAGTCAACCACAGCAAAATTATAACGCTCCGCAACAGCAATATAATCAACCTGCACAACAAAATTATAATGCTCCACAGCAAACACAGAAACAAAATAGTGGTACAAATAACTCATATGAGCAAAATATACCTACAATTGATATAGACAACGACGAAATACCGTTTTAGTCTATAGTTAAAAGCAAAAACAAAGGAACCGTTATGGCTGAAAGAAGAAAATTCGCAAAAAAATATTGTAAATACTCTGCAATGAAATTAGAATACATTGATTATAAAAATGGAGAATTATTAAAAATCTCTATGTCTGAAAGAGGTAAAATCATGCCTAGAAGACTTACAGGAACATCAAAAAGATTCCAAGAGCAAGTAGAAAATGCAATCAAAAGAGCAAGACATATGGCACTTGTACCATATATTGTAAATACTAATGATTTAGCTGACGCTGCTTACGCTAGAAGATAGTAAAAATCACGAATAAATAAAAAGGGAACTTCATATGAAG
>JBASAI010000062.1:0-5055 GCA_049650525.1 Arcobacteraceae bacterium | reverse complement strand
GTTTTTGTTGTAATTTGGGGATTAATATTATGGAGGATTATTTTTTAATACTTAAAATATACACTAACAAACTAACAAAAAGAAGCAGATACAAAAGAAAATTTGAACCCTATTTTGATATAATACTCAAAATATACACACAAAAGAGAGTCAAAATGCAATCAAATTTATCTATCATCATCTTAGCAGCAGGTCAAGGTACGAGAATGAAATCAACTCTACCTAAAGTTTTGCATAAAATATCTGGTAAAGAGATGTTGTACTATTCAATAGAAGAGGCACAAAAACTTTCTAATGATATCCATGTGGTGTTGTATCATCAAGCTGATCTAGTACGATCAAGTATGGATAAATATTTTACAAATATACACTATCATATCCAAGACCATAAAAAATACCCAGGAACAGGTGGTGCCGTGATGGGGATTACTCCTGCTTGCGAAAAAGTTTTGGTTTTAAATGGGGATATGCCACTTATTGAAGCAGAAGAATTAATACAACTCACAAAAGATGAAGACTCGCACGAAGCAGAAAATAGAAAAATTACAATGTCTGTTTTAAATCTTGATTGTGCGGATGGATATGGTCGAGTGCTTATTGAAAAAGCAAAGGTGAGTAAAATTATTGAGCAAAAAGATTGTTGTAGTTATGAGCTAGAGATCAAATCAGCAAATGCTGGTATTTATTGTTTTGATACAAAGTTTTTACTTGAAAACCTACCAAAACTTTCAAACGAAAATGCTCAAAAAGAGTACTACATCACAGATTTAATAGAGATCGCAGTAGAAGCAAATATTGATATCAAACCAGTGATTGTAAAAGAAGAAAACTTTAAAGGCGTAAACAGTAAATTTGATCTAGCAAACGCAGAAGTAATTCATCAAAATAGAATCAAAACAAACTTTTTAAAAGCTGGTATTTCGATGAAACTTCCTGATACTATTTATATAGAGCATGGTGTGATTATAGAAGGTGAAACTATTTTAGAAAATGGTGTGACACTTTTAGGAGATAGCAAACTTATTGATGCTCATATCAAAACAAATAGTATCGTAGAAGATTCACTCATAGAAAATAGCGACATTGGACCAATGGCTCGTATCAGACCGTTGAGTATCATAAAAGATACACACATAGGAAACTTTGTAGAAGTGAAAAAGTCACAGCTCACAGGTGTAAAAGCTGGACATTTAGCATATTTAGGAGATAGTACTATTGATGAGGGTTCAAACATAGGTGCTGGAACAATCACTTGTAACTATGATGGGGTAAATAAATACAAAACTATTATCGGTAAAAATGTTTTTATAGGTTCAGATACACAGCTAGTAGCGCCAGTAACACTAGAAGACAATACAATCATAGCAGCAGGAAGTACCATCACAAGTGATGTAAGATCTGGAGACTTAGCGATCAGTCGAACAAAACAAAAAAGCATAAAAGGTTTTTTTTACAGATTTTTTAACACAACAAAATAGTGGCATCATTCGCCCAACATGTAAATACAGCAGTAGTGATCTCAGGAATTGCTATAGCCCCTTTATATGGCTCATCACTTATCGACATCAACCAAGCGTTAGCACTCTTGTTTTTTGGACTTATTGGTGGGATTTTACCCGATATTGATCTTGAAAATTCAAAACCTATCCAAATCACCTCAAGTATTTTATCCATCTTTATTCCACTTTTAGCAATATTAACTTTACTAGAAAGTTTATCCATATCCAAGATGCTTTTTATTTGGTTTTTATCCTCTCTACTTTTGCATTTTTTTATTTTTAAAGTACTATTAAATCTCACCGTTCATAGAGGCGTGATACATTCTGTTCCTATGGGCATTGTTTTTGCACAAGTTTTATTCATCGTTTTTCATGAGGTTTTGCACTTTGAAGCCCTCTTCTCTTTACTTTGCAGTATCTTTTTGTTTATGGGGTTCATTATTCACTTGCTACTTGATGAGCTTGTAAGTCTCAATGCCTTTGGAATGAGTTTTAAGAAATCTCTAGGAAGTGCTCTAAAATTTTATGACAGCAATAACATTGTAGGCAGTATCTTTTTATATATTTGTATCATAATCATGGCAGTTAGTTATCCTATAAATAGTGACCATTTTATAACTATTTATCATGCTTTTGAAACACTCAATATTTAAATACTGAACTAACATTACTAAAAGAAAATTAGAGTATACTTATCATAAAATACCGGGAGGTGTATGATGTTTGCGATGTATGATGATGATGGTTTAAATTTTAGAAATAATATTGATCACCTCTACAAAGTTCAAGAAGCTGCGCCAGCACAAAGAATAAAAAATAAACTTGATAAGGATGGTTCAAATCATCAAAGCTTTGAAGATAGCCTTTATCAAGGACAAATAACAAAAGAAGCAACAAATGCTTATACAGAGATGACAAACCTAGAAATAAAAAATAATATTTATCATGTAGATCAAATCATGTCACATAAAGTTTTTACGGTGAATGATGAACAAACGATACAAGAATGTTATGATATGATGAAAGAGCATCTTGTGCATCAGTTGCCTATCATTGCTGAGAATAAACTGCATTTAAAAGGGATCATTACAAGAAATGATATTCTAAAATATATTACAGATGATTTGGAAAATGCTGAAGAAAAATTCAATCAGCCTATTAGCCATATATCAACAAAAAAAATCATCACTACAGAACCTATTTCTGATATTAGACGAGTAGCAAAAGTATTGATTGATTTAAATATAAATGCGCTTCCTGTTGTAGATTCACATGATATACTTGTTGGAATGGTGACACGAAATGATATCGTAAAAGCCGTAGCTTCGTTGCCACATCTTCAATTGTGGGCATAATAAAAAATGAGAAACTCTTAAATTAAGAGTTTCTCGTCTAATTAAAACTGATCTGCATCTTCAAAGATAGCTTTTGATACATAGTTAGCTTCTGTATCTATGAATCCCCATAAATTATCTTTTTGAATTTTTGAAAATCCATTTGAAAAATCGTGTGCATACTCATAAGTTGGTTTAACTAAAAATTTACACTCATTATCAATAAATCCCCATTTATCATCAAGCTCAACTCTATGAAATTTTTCATTTTGAATATAAATCATATCAAGTGAAGGTTGAATAACAAGTTCTAAATCATTATTAATACAACCGTACTTTTCATTTTTTTTCACTATGATTGTATTATACACTAGCTCTAAACTTTTATCATAAATAGGTTTGATAACTACTTCAAAATCACTATTGATAAGACCAAATTTTTCATTTATCTCAACACTAGCAAAACCATTATGAAATCGACCTATCAAATCATAAACTGGCTTTAATTCTAAGTCCCCATTTTTATCAACTATACCAAACTTTCCATCTTCATTCTCTACTATTGCAAAAGTATCTTCAACCCATGTAATTGATTTAAACATAGGTTTAATGATCATTTTTGAGTTTTCTGATAATAGTCCATCTTTACCATTTAGTTGAACAACTGTTTCATTTGTAATTTTATAACTACATCCACTAAAAAGTACAATTGAAAATAACCCTAAACCATATATTATTTTTCTCATTTTATCCCTTTCTATATTTATTTATCAAGTTGAACTATTCTAAAATCAACTCTTCTTGATGCTTTTACATTTTCAGTACCATCTTCATTCAAAATAAGATTTGATGAAGACATTCCGTATGCAATAAAAGTAGTATCAACCCATTCTTTTTCAATCGTACTATCTTGTAATGTTTCATTTACTGCATAGTTTCTTACTTTTGTTGCTCTCGTCTCTGATAATTTTTGATTTAATAAATATTTTCTTTCATCAGATTGTACACCAGCATATTCAGATGAAGAATGTCCTTCTACTCGAATCTCTTTTATTTGATCTTTATATGCATTGATAATTGTTACATATCTTGGGAAAAAATCTTTTAAAACTTCAGTAAATTCAACTTTTAAATCACTTTTCCCTACTTGAAATAAAGCAATTGGATTGTTAAATCGAAACAATAAATCATCTTTTGTAAGTTCAGCATTCCAAACGGCAAAGTCATCTTTAAATTCTTCCATTAAAGCATCATATAATCCAACAAATACAACTGCATTCGTTTTTTCTTCTTCTACAACTTCTTCTTCAATAATCTCATCTTTTATACCACATAAAGAATCTACATTATCAGCTCGTAACATTTTAGATAAATCAAGATCTTTACTTTTCATACTATTATTTAATGGTGACATACCATATTTATCTACCACATCTCTTTTTGCACCATTACATATAAGCAATTTAGAAATCTCATCATAATTATCTCGTGTAGAATCCAATAATGGAGTATCACTATAATTATCTATAGTATTAACAGATGCATTATTTTCAATCAAAAACTTTGCTATCTCATACTCTTTTAATCTTACTGCTATATGCAATGGAGTGTATCCATTTATATTTTTATTATCTACAGATATATCTTGTGCTACTAAGAACTTCACACTCTTTAAATCTCTTGCTCTTACCGCATCGTGAAGTGCATTTTCATCAACAAAATCACTTTTTGTTATATCTGTTTTCTCTATAAGAGTTACCTCTTTTGACGATGTACATCCACTTAGTATAAGTGAAACCAGTGCTACTATAATTAAACTATTTCTCATTTTAATTCTCCTTTTGAATATAAATTTATCTTTCATGTAATGAACCTTCTTTTATTTTAATTATTGGTTTTAAAAAGAAATTCATAATTGTTTTCTTACCAGTTATAATATCAACACTCGCAACCATTCCAGGAATAATTGGAAGTTTCTCTCCATTACTTTCTAAATAGTTTTTGTCTGTTTTTACGACAACTTGGTAATAACTTTTATTCTCTTTACTCTCTTTATCAACAATACTATCAGCTGATATTTCAACGATCTTTCCTTCTAATCCACCATACACTGAAAAATCGTATGCTGTGATCTTGACAATTGCTTTTTGAGTTGGTGAGATAAATGCAATATCTTTTGGATCTATCTTCACCTCTACTAAAAGGATGTCACTATCTGGAAC
>JBASAI010000061.1:0-2718 GCA_049650525.1 Arcobacteraceae bacterium | reverse complement strand
GTATCAATATATCCGTGAGATATAAACTTATCCATCCACTCCCGTTCCATTGGTAAAAAGCCAGATATTTTTTCATTTGCTTTTGGTCGTGCTAAATCGATAGGATGATGTGCCGTATTTACATCTCCACAAACAATGATAGAAAAACCTTCTTTTTTTCTGACTTCACAGTATTCTAAAAATCTTTCATAAAATCCCATTTTATATACAAGTCGTTCCTCTTTACTTTTCCCATTTGGAAAATATACATTAAAATATGCTATTTTTTTATCACCAAAATTAAAATGAGCTTCGTTAATACGCCCCTCATCTAAAATGTCTACATCTAAGGTATTATCAGAAAAAAACGGTTCTATATCACTATAAAGTGCCGTTCCTGAACGCCCTTTGATACTACATGGATTGATTGATCTAAAGGAAAATTCTTTGTCAAAAATAGTTGTTGGTATTTGATCTTCTTCTGCTTTTATCTCTTGCAGTCCTAAGATATGAACTTGTTCATCATCTACCCATTTTAGAGCATCTTTTTTTTCAACCGCACGGATACCATTTACATTCCATGAAATAAATCTATATGTTTTCATTTTTTTCCTTATCAATAAATATCATTATAACAATTTTATTTTTTGATAGAATAAAGATAAAAAGTTAATTGTTCCATACAATCCTCATAGTCTTGTCTATCTTTACTCTTTTTAGCGATCAATAATGCCCCCTCAATAGAAGCGATCAAGAAAATTGCACATTTTTCAATATCAATAGAATCTTTGATTTCATCATTTTGAGCAGCTTTATGTAAAATACTAACAAAAATATTTTTCCACCTATGTAATATCTTTGTAAGTATATCTGTAAAATCTTCATCATCATTTATGGATTCTTGTAGTAGATTACCTAAGGGACAGCCTCTTTGTAGATCAATATTTTGAGTATCATTTAAAGTATCAATTAAAAAGTCAATGATATTTGCATCACAAGTAGATAATTCTTTCCATCTTTTTTCTATTCTCAATTCTAGTTTTTCTTCAATCATAGCAAGGACCAGCTCTTTTTTTGAAGAAAAATAGTGATACATAGAGCCTTTTTTTGTATTCGCACTTGTTAAAATATTTGCTAATGAAGTTGCATGATATCCATTGGTATAAATCTCATCAAATGTTGCATTTATTAGTCTTGTGCGAATATCTTCCATTTTACTCTCTTATTTATTTTTTGAAATTATATCTAATATTATTTGAGGTTCACATCTTTTAGTATAATCTTCATCAATGAAACTATATAGAACCTCTTTATTCTTATTTATAAGATATGTTGCAGGCATTGGAAGTTCATATGAATCATCTTCATTTAAAGTTGGAATATCAATACCAAACTGTGTATAAATAGGTCGTAACTCTTCGGCTAAAGAAAACACCAATCCATACTCTTTAGAGATAACATTTTTTTCATCACTTAAAACTTCAAAAGTAAGTTCATTTTTCTCTTTTGTTGTTAAACTAGCATCTGGAGTTTGTGGCGAAATTGCTACTATTTTAGCACCCACTTTTGCAAACTCTTCATTTGAATCTTGTAATGCTTTTAATTCAAGATTACAATATGGACACCACACACCTCTATAAAAATTCACTACTAAATATTCATTATCACCTAAAAGTGCATCTAAACTTACCGACTCACCAAGTGCATTTGGCAAAGTAAAATCTTTAGCAATAGAACCCTCTTTTAAAGCATTTGTACTAATACTTGCATCTTCTAAGGCTGTTGTAGCTTTATTCATAATCTCTCTTATATCTGCAGGTACTTTATCTTTAAATGCTTCTTTGTATTTTTCTATCTCTTCTACTAATCTTGACATATTTTTTCCTTTTATTCAAAACCAACCAGTTGGTTTGCATATGGAGATAATAACTGTAATGCTTTTATTTGTCAAGAAAATTTGCTTAATTGAAAAATGAAATTTTAAATTAGTATTTATTTGTTAGTTGGGATGATCAGTTTTGAAGAGGTATTTAGATGATTTTAGTACTAAAGAGGTAAGCCACATGATTAGCGACCTACTTCTTGTGCTATATTATAATTGTTTATCTAAGTAATACCCAGTATAACTTTTTGTTTCTTTATGCGTATTTGCTACTTCTTCTGGTGTCCCTTGAGCGATAATCTGACCACCTTTAGCCCCACCTTCATATCCCATATCTATAACATAGTCAGCATTTCTTACTACATCAAGGTTATGTTCTATAACAATCACACTATTTCCTAGATCTACAAGATGATGTAAAACTTGTGTAAGTCTATCGACATCTGCAAAATGTAGTCCAGTCGTTGGCTCATCTAATATATAGAGCGTATTTCCAGTATCTTTTTTAGAGAGTTCTTTACTGAGTTTGATTCTTTGAGCTTCTCCTCCACTTAAAGTGACAGCATTTTGCCCTAAAGTGATGTATCCCAACCCAACATCAAGCAAAGTTTTTAATTTAGCATGCAATTTAGGCACTTTAATAAAAAATTCAAAAGCTTCATCTACGGCCATACTTAAAATATCAGCTATTGACTTCCCTTTGTAGAGTATCTCTAAAGTTTGAGGATTATATCTCGCACCGTTACAATCTTCACACTTCACCATAATATCTGGCAAGAAATGCATCTCTATTTTGATCTCACCCTCTCCTTGACATTTTTCACATCGTCCACCTTTTACATTAAAACTATATCGCC
>JBASAI010000060.1:0-5394 GCA_049650525.1 Arcobacteraceae bacterium | reverse complement strand
CTTCTTTGTGCACTTGATTTTTTTGAGTTTTGTATCACACTACTAGCACTTACAGAACCTCTAACAAAACCAATCGGTGCCGATACACCTACCGTATTTATATTTCCTACACTCTTTGAATTTGTATCATTTATCTGTGCTTTTCCAAAAGTAGAATTATTTGTAAAATCTACCACAGCTACTGAAGGTAATGCTGATTTGTATTGTGATAAACATACTTCGGGTATGATCACTTTTGATTTTATTTTCGTTGGAAAGGATAAAACATCCACTTTATTTGAAGTACAACCACCAAATAAAATAATAACAGCAATTAAAATGCTTGCTCTGTTTAAAATGTTACTCTTCATAGAAATCCTTCTCAATTATTACCATATTAGATTTAATCTGTATTATTTATTATATTTGCAATATCCCCACTATTTTGTAGAAAAAAATAATGATTTTGAGGATATGATTTAAAGTTACTTTTTTTGATATATGTATGAATTTTTTTGCCAGATTCTAAAGCCGTTGCCTTATCTGTTTCTCCCCAGAAGATTAACGCTTTGTTGTAAAACCCTTTAAAATACTCAGAAAAGTCTTCATCAACTACATTTTTAAATGTTTCATACATATTTTGACTCATATTATCCACATCTTTACTTCTAAATATTTTTGAGATATTTTTTAGTCCTAGTTTATTGAAAATCTTAGAGATCATAATCTTACATTTTACTTTTGTAGATTTCTCTTCCAAAATTCCAGCTGAACTTAAAAGCACTAGTAGTTTAGGCATCAAAGCAGTTGCAACTTTACCGCCAAAAGAGTGTCCTACTATAGTGACTTCATTTGGATTAATCTCTAAATTTTCTAAAAATATTTTCATAATATGTGCATAGTCAATAGTATTTAAAGCAAAATCATTTGAGCTTTTCCCAAATCCTGGCATATCGATATAGATATGTTTATGCCCAGTAAGTTCTTTTCCAAAAGCTTTTTTCATAACTTCTTTATTTGATCCCCATCCATGAAGAAACACAATGGTTTTTTCTTTACTATTATTAACTATTTCATAGTTAATCTCGAAATCTTTTTCAAAATAGTCTATACTTTTTGTTGCCATTTTACACCTTTTAAATTGAGATAAAACACACTACCTTCATTCTTTTTGGAGTCTATTTTGATATCTATTTTATATCGATCACAATATGCTTTTATAATATTTAATCCCAATCCAATTCCACTACTCAAGCTATTTTCTTGGTAGTATTTATCAAAAATATGAAATAAATTTTGTGTATCTATCCCTACTCCAGTGTCTTCTATGCTTAAAATATCCTCAGATAAAGAGATGATCACTTTTCCATCTTTTTTATTGTATTTTATCGCATTTAAGAGAAGATTGTCCATCACTCTTTCAAAGCCATTTTTATCCGCTTTGATGAGATATGATTGTTCTATATATTTGATCTCAATGCCACCTTTGAGATCATCATGTTTTTGTAAACTTTTCACAATACTTTGTGAGATATCAAACTCTTCTATGTTTACATTGTCTATTTGTTCTTTGATATTATATTCCATTTGATTATAAAGGTTAAGTAAAATTCCACAGGCATCATCTATACGCTTCAATCGTGAAAGATTTTTTGCCTCTTGCTCTTTTTTTTGAAGTATTTTAGTATTAATTTGTATCGTGGCCACAGGAGTATTGAGCTCATGTAGAGTCTCTTTTATATGGTGCTCTATATTTTCTTCACTTTTAAATAGTGGTGTAAAAAGTTGTGTACTTAAAAAATAGTATAAAAAACACCCCAACAATAAAAGAAAAATAGTAATAGGAAAAAAATTATGCTGATCAAAAGCGATTTGAGTAACTAAAAAATGATTGACCACAAGTACTATCAAAATCGTAAATACAACCACAATCATATTAGAGATCATAAAATCTCTTTTTTTAGTACTCAATTTTATAACCAATATTTTTGATATTTGAGATTGAAAATAATGAAGTATCAGTAAAAAGTTTTTTGATACTATTTACATATACACGGATAGAACCTTCACTATAAGTTTCATCAGTATTCCATAGTTTATTGATGATCATATCTTTGGTGACTATAGCATTGTTATTTTGATAAAAAAGCTCAAAAAGCTCTAATGCTTTTAACCCAAACTTACAATGCTCACCATCTTTTTTCACCTCTTTTGTATCAAGATTTACCTCTATATTTCCAAGAATAATAATACTTTGTTTTTTTACCCTTTTCATTAAAGAGTTTATCCGTAAAATCAACTCATCCATATCAAAAGGTTTCGTTAAAAAATCATCTGCACCATTTAAGAAACCTTGAGTGAGTGTTTCTTTATCTTTATATGATGTCAAAAAGATAGTAGGTGTTTCATCTGTCGAAGTTCGTATATCTTTGAGTAGATCGAGTCCATTTATATCGGGAAGATTGACATCTAAAAGATACAGATCATATCTATTTTCATAAGTTTTTTCTAACATTTTAGCAGAAGTATTTGAGTGAGTAACAGTAGCATTTCCAAACTCTTCAAGATAATCTATAAGCGATAAACTAAACAGCTCGTCATCTTCAAGTAGGAGTATTTTTAGCATACGATTACAGCTTTAAAAAATCACTATGATTTTGTCGTATCACATCATACGCAATAACAGAAACACTATTAGCGATATTGATACTACGTGTTCCTTTTGTCATAGGAATATTTACACAAGTTTCTTTGTTATTCTCAAGTAATTCCTGTGGAAGACCTGCATCTTCTCGTCCAAAATAAATGTAATCATATGGTAAATAGGAAGCTTCAAAATAGGGTTTTTCGGTTTTAGTAGTCGCAAAAAAGTGTCTGCTTGTGAGTGGATTTTTTGCCCAAAAATCTTCTATATTTTCATACTGATACCACTCTAATTGATCCCAATAATCCAAGCCAGCTCTCTTCACCTCTTTTGCTGAGATATCATCTCCCCAACCATAAGGTTTGATCAGATGTAATACTCCACCTAAAGCAACTATTGTTCTTCCAATTGTCCCTACATTTCCACTTGTACGAGGCTCTACTAAAACTACATTTACCATTATAAAATTACCGTCTTATTTCCATATACAAAAACTTTATCTCGTAAAACCAAATCTAAAGCATTTGATAACACCACTTTTTCTACATTTCTTCCAGCATCTCGCATATCTTCCCATGAATAAGTATGATCTACTATCGTGATATCTTGAGCTACTATAGGACCTTCATCAAGATCATTTGTCACCCAGTGAGATGTAGCACCGATGATTTTAACACCTCTTTCATGTGCTTGCTTATATGGGTTTGCCCCTATAAATGCTGGTAAAAATGAGTGGTGAATATTAAGAACCTGCTTAGGAAATGTATCCACAAAGTTTGGAGTGAGTATTCTCATATATTTTGCCAAAACTATCAGCTCATGATCATATTTTTTGATCGCTTTGATGATCAATGATTCATGCTCTTCTCTACTCAAATCTTCATGAGAAACAAACTCAAAAGGGATATCAAATTTTTCTACTAATTTTTTTAAACTATCACGATTTGAGATCACTGCTGTGATATTTGCAGCAAGTTCCCCTGCTTCGTGTTTGATAAGTAGATCACCTAAACAGTGCATCTCTTTTGTAGCAAGTATCACGATATCTTTTTTCTTTTGGGTTGTTAGTTTGATAATAGCATTATCAGGTAAAATAGCTCGCACATCTTTTAATAACTTTACTTCATCAAATTCTCCAGCAATCACTGTTCTCATAAAAAAACCATTTGTTTTTTTATCAACATATTCTGAGTTACTTACAATATTTAAGTTATATTCAAAAAGTATTTTTGATATTTTATATACCAATCCTTTTGTATCATCTGTTTCTATGAGTAATCTATATTCGTTCATCTATTCTCCATGAGATTTATTTAAATAGTATAATTTTTATCTGAATAATATCACAAATTTAGTTCAATTATTATAAAATACTAAGCATGATCAAACACCTACTATTTTGTGCCATACTTTTGAGCGTTTCGTATTCAGATAGCCATACTATTAAAGAGTTACAAGAAGAGTTTCACAAAGATGTCATAGAACTTAATATTTTTAAAAAAAGATTTAGTAAATACATAAAAAATGCTTGCAAAGATGATCTTCGATGTCAAAGAAATACCGTACAAAAACTCAAATCTTGGGAAAGTGTACAAAATGACAAAAAACTACACTATTACTTCAAACAAAAATCTAAAAAACTACAGTTCGATGAAGAATATTGGAAAGAAATCGTACATAAACTCCACTCCAAAAATATCTTTTTAGATCATTCTCAGTTTGTGAGCGTTATCGATCTTGAAAAACAATTGTATATTATCACCCTTTGGGACGATCAATCCGAAGATTTTCACTTTATAGGAAAAGATTTTATATCTAGTGGAAATATAAATCGAGAAAAAGAGGTAAAAAGAGGAGAAGATCACTATTTAAAAACACCTTCTGGTGTATTTAAAAGTGGTAAAGGATGGAGATCTGATGGAAAATTTAGTGATGATAATATCACTTTGGGATATGGTAAAAAAGATCGATATATTTTCTATTTTGGGAAGCAACAATCGATTCGATACAATACTTTTGATAAAAATAAACAAAAAATCTATGATCCTGAAAAATGGCAACTTATCACAGATCATTTAGATTTTGCTATTCATGCACACTCATCTTCACGCTCATTAGGTGTACCAAATTCACATGGTTGTATACGCATGACAGATGAGCTCAATAGATTTTTGGACAATAACTCCATTTTGCATAAAAATATGTTTGAAGACAAAAAGTGGATACATAAATATGCAAAAGAACCTAATGATCCCAAATACTATGATTTTGCAGGTGAGTATTTGATTGTTTTTGATACGGTAGCTCAAAACTAAACCCTTTTTTTTAAAGAGTATTCTTCTTAAATTCGTTCTTTAATTGATATTTTGTTATAATCGCGAATAAATATAAATAGGACAACAACTATGAGCAATAAATACAATCCAAAAGAAGTAGAAGATAAATATTATAAACTCTGTGAAGAGCGAGGTTATTTTGAAATAGATGGAAATAAAGCTATTCAATCTAAAGATGAAAATGGGAAACAAAAAACATTTTCAATTATGATGCCACCACCAAATGTAACAGGAAGTTTACACATAGGTCACGCACTTACTTTTACTCTACAAGATATCATCACTCGATACAAAAGAATGGATGGATTTAAAACACTGTGGCAACCAGGAACTGATCACGCAGGGATCGCCACACAGAATGTCGTAGAAAAACAACTTTTAGCAGAAGGTACGACAAAAGAAGAACTAGGTCGAGAAAAATTCTTAGAGCGAGCA
>JBASAI010000059.1:0-3038 GCA_049650525.1 Arcobacteraceae bacterium | reverse complement strand
CTTATATACATTTTCTCGTGGGCTAAAATAGATTAAATGGAATGTAATTTTATTTTAGCTACACTCTTATCTTATTATTCTAAAAAGGAAAACCTTTGTATAAAAAAATTGTACTGAGTACATTTATCTCACTAAATATTTTTGCTTCAGAAACTTTTAGTAACTTAAAATTTGAGGGATTAACTCAAATTTCAGATAATGTAGCCAGAGAAACCATCGCTTTTAAGAACAACACCTATACTAATGATGAAATAAATAAAGCAATAAAAAAGTTTTATAAATTTGGATATTTTACGAACATTTATGTAACAGATGAAAACTCTCAATTAACTTTTGTATTTGAAGAAAAGCCATTTATCGCAAAACTTGAGATGACTGGATACAAAAATAGAGATGATGAACTCAATGTTCTCTACAGTAGCATGGGAATTAAAAAAGGAACCATGTTTACAAAAGAAAAACTCAAACGGGCTAAAAAAGCTCTTTTACTCTCATTGGAGAGAGAAGGGTATATTAATTCTGTTGTTGAAGTAAGTGTGGAAGATATCAATAAAACAAGTGTACTTTTAAAATTTGATGTGAATAAAGGTGCACCAATTGTTATCACAAAAGCAACATTTAAGGGTGCAAAAGCACTCACTCCTGATGATTTCAATGATGTTATTGCAAACAAAGAAACTGATGTTCATTTTACATGGTTTTTCGGACGAAATGATGGAGAAATGAATTTTGAACAACTGGAATATGATAGTCCAAGAATCAGAGACTTATATCTTCAAAATGGATATCTTGATGCAAAAGTAACTGCAGCATTTTCAAAAATTGATTTCAATACAAATACTGCTTCTTTAGAATACACAATTATTGAAGGGGAACAATATACTGTAAATGACACTATCATTTATGTAGATCAAGAGATTCTAGACCCAGATACAATATATCCAGAACTCATGCTCGAAAAAGAAGATATTTTCAATATTGCACAGCTTAGAAAAGATCAAGAATATATCAAAACACAAGTTGCTGATAAAGGGTATGCATATGCTACAGTAAACTTCGATATCAAGCCAAATAAAGAAAACAATACTGTAGATTTAGTTTATAATGTTATTCCAGGAGATAAAGTATATATCAATGATGTTATCATTTCTGGAAACAGCAGAACACTCGATAGAGTTATAAGAAGAGATATATTTTTAGCACCAAAAGACTTATATAGTTTAACAGATTTTAAAGACTCTGAAAATGCCCTCAAACGGACAGGTTTTTTTGATCTAGTAAATATACAACAACAGCGTATTTCAAGTGATAAAATGAATCTTTTAGTTGAAGTAAGAGAAGCAGCAACAGGGAACCTTGTAGTAGGTGGTGGTTATGGTAGCTACGATGGTTGGCTTTTAAATATGAGTGTAAGCGACAAAAATATTTTAGGAAGTGGGTTAAACCTTGGTTTATCATATGAACACTCTTCAATGCAAAATAATTATACTTTATCATTATCAAATCCAGCTATTCGTGATAGTATCTATAATGGAAGCGTAAGTATCTACAAAAATGAATCAGAAATAACAAGTTCTGGAGACCAAGGTGATAAAACAACAAATCAAGAAGGTTTTTCATTAGGAGTAGGTAGATCTATTAATAGATATACACGAGTTGGAGTAACTTATTCATATGATGATGAAGATGTATCGTATGAAAATCCTGATGATATTGAATACTATGATGAAAAATATACTACAAGTGCGATAACTCCATATATTAATTTTAACAATACTGATGATTATTATGTACCTCGATCTGGTATAACAGCAGGTACAAGCCTTAAATATGCAGGAATTGGAGGAGATACAGAGTATTTACTAAGCTCTACATATTTTAAATATTTTTATTCTTTAGAAAACTTAACAGA
Organism: Arcobacteraceae bacterium; assembly: GCA_049650525.1. Taxonomy (GTDB): domain Bacteria; phylum Campylobacterota; class Campylobacteria; order Campylobacterales; family Arcobacteraceae; genus JAIOSF01. Next base: position 1,126 of record JBASAI010000059.1, on the reverse strand, counting down.
TATGGATATTATTTTTAGATATAAAAATAGTTTAAAACTGATTGAAGACATAGGAGATACACCTCGATCAATGACATTTTACTTAGGAGGACCTTCTAGTGTAAGAGGTTATTCATCTTATGCATTTGATCCTGATGATAGTCGATATTCTGATAAAGAAAGATTTGGAAAGTATTTTACAAATACAGTTGAGTTAAGTTTTCCTCTTGTTCCAAGTGCAAAAATGAGATGGGCTTTATTTTATGATTATGGTATGGTTGGAGAAAATAGTTTTACTGAACTCAAAAAAGCAGGAACGGGAGCATTAATATCATGGTTTTCACCTGTTGGTCCATTGCAGTTTATTTTTTCTAAAGCGGTGAGTCCTGAAGAAGGAGATGATACATCTAGTTTTGAATTTAGTTTAGGTACTAGATTTTAACAATAAAATATATAGAAATAAAAGGTAAATAATGACACCCAAAAATAGATTAACAAATGCAGAAGCATTAGATTTAATTCAAAATGCATCATTAATTGATCTAGGTATTATGGCAAGTGCCAAAAAACTAGAACTACACCCAGATAGGACAACCTCTTTTGTTGTTGATAGAAATATCAACTATACAAATATATGTTGGGTTGACTGTAAATTCTGTGCTTTTTATCGCCACATGAAAGATGATGATGCATATGTACTCACTTATGAGGAAATCGATCAAAAAATCGATGAGCTTTTAGAAATAGGAGGGACACAAATTCTTTTTCAAGGAGGAGTTCATCCAAAACTGAAGATAGACTTTTATGAAGATTTAGTAGAACATATTCATACAAAATATCCAATGATTAATATCCATGGGTTTAGCTCTATTGAGATCACCTATATTTCAAAAATTTCAAAAATTTCTTATCATGAAGTGATCAAAAGACTCAAAGCAAAAGGTTTAGCTTCGATTCCAGGTGCTGGTGCTGAGATTTTGAATGATGAAGTAAGAGATATCATTGCTCCAAAAAAACATGATGTAAAAGATTGGCTCGAAGTACACAGACAAGCCCATCTTTTGGATGTAAAATCAACAGCTACAATGATGTTTGGTACAGTTGAAACTGATGAGCAAATTATTGGGCATTGGGAAAAGATACGAGA
>JBASAI010000058.1:0-2246 GCA_049650525.1 Arcobacteraceae bacterium | reverse complement strand
TTTCAAAGGTATACATTTTTCCATTTTCTTCTATTTTTTTTGTTTCCATTCCTATTTTTGGTCGCATATATACAGTTGTACTAGGAACCTTTTTATCCAAAAGAGGTACGATTTTAAAAGCAGTATCTCCTAAACAAAGGGGTTTCTTTACCTGTGAACTTGCATATGAAAACGATGTGATACCAGCAATCACTTCACTTTTTTTGTACAGTTTTTTATCTTGCTTTTTTATGATGTCCAACAGATAATATACCGTACTATAAATAGCACTATCACCCAAAGTAACAAAAGAGACACTTTTATATTTTTTGATTGATTTTTGTATCATATCTACTTGAAACTGCCAATCATCATGTTTGAAATTCATAGGCGTATACATAGCAATAATAGGTTTGCTAAAACCAAATTCATTCATAAGTTTTTGTATGATGGTATGTGTAATAGAACGACCAAAACTATGGTCAGGACTTTTTGTAGGGATACAAATAGCTCCACAGTTTTGAAGTGCTTTTAACGCTTTAATCGTCACAAGCTCAGGATCACCTGGTCCTAACGATACCATAGAAAGTTTTATCTGCTCTTTTTTATTGTGTTTAGTGCCCAAGTTTAATAATCTCTTCTTGTATGTTATTGATGATGATATCTGTAGTCATCTCCCACTCTAGTAAGTTGAACTTTTCATCTTTTGTGATGCTTTTTACAATTTTTGATTTGAAGTGTTCACTTAACTCATCAGAGATCTCAACCATATCTTTTATGTAGTGATTTCCACTTACTAAAAGTAAAGGGATCACTTGCACTTTTTTGACACCATTTTTTTTCATTTTTCGTCTCAATTCATCTTTTATAGCAAAATAAGGAAAAGCCCCCTCTAAACTACAAGTATAGTTATTCTCACTTTTATCTTCTAAGTATTTTGCACTATAACTTACAGAAGCTAGTCCACCAAATTCGAGTTTTGGGGTTCCATGGATCACATATAAGTTTGCTCTGTTTTTTGTACTGATTAAATTATCAAGTGCTTGAAAAAAAAGTGTTGTATCTTTTGTTTTAGTCAAGATTGCATTGGTAAGTCGTATATTTGCAAATGAAAACTGGCTAAACCCATGAATAGTTTTCTTCAAAAGTTCATGCTCACATGCAGGAAAAAGATTCACTGAAGATACGATGATATTTTTATATCCCAACATATCGACATCGGCTAGTGTTTGTGCAAGGTTTTTATATTCAAACCCTTTTTTAATGAGATCTTTCAAAACCATTCGTGAACTCACCGATATAAATACATCTATATCTGTAAATTTTTCTTCAATGAGTTTTTTAAAATCTAAATATTTATCTTGTTCGATAACTGAACCAAAAACCGAAAGTATAATGGCTTTGTCTTTTGTATAGTGTCTATATCTTTTCATCGTTACCCTTAACAATTAGAACAATAGGGAAAGATATCTTTCCCTATTGTTATTTTCTAAATAGCTTTGTTATATAGTCTTTTATTTACAAAAGAACTATTTTCTAAGCGTCCAAGAGTTTTAGCTCCAGCTAAAACAGCTAAATCAATAAGTGGTTCTAAAATAACAACACTCATATAAGCAATACCAAAACTAGAAACAGCTACCAAATTTTCAGCTGCAAACCCTTGACCAAAAAGTGCCCAAAATGCAACCCAAGTAACGATTCCACCTTGATAAACTAAAGAAAGTTTTAACACATCTTTATATTTGATATCTTTATATGCAATATTAGGAGCGATAACCTTAGAAGCTACATAACTCATAGCAAATAAAGGCATAAGTAAAGTTGTCACATTGATACCATATTGAGGTAAGTCAAACTGTGCAAAAAATAGACCTTGTACTAATAGACCGATTGCTAAACCAAATGCTGCTGGTGCTGCTCCAAAAAGTAAAAATAAAGTTGAACCTAAGATAAGATGTACTTCAGATACGCCAACGGGATGATGAGGAAGTACTTGAAAAAATATAAGTACTAAGAAAGATGTAATAAGTGTTTTAATTCCAAAAGAGAATAAACCATTATTTTTCATTGAATCTATTGCTAATTTACCTGCAATACCAAATGCTATGGCAGCTGAGCCATAACTAAATACCATTTTTGCGCCTTGAACTACGCCTGCTTCTATATGCATATTGTTTCCTTTTATTATGTTATATGTTAAATGTTTTTTTGTGTTATATAATGTACTAAATGATTAAATATATTAGTAGTTAAAATTAGAATAGGGT
>JBASAI010000057.1:0-1719 GCA_049650525.1 Arcobacteraceae bacterium | reverse complement strand
ATATAGCCCTTATAAAAGTTGCACAAGCACTTAGCCATTCTCTTAAAAGAGAAGATGATTTTATTTTTAGACTGGGTGGAGAAGAGTTTGGAATGTTATATTTTATTGAACATGAAAAAGATGCCATAAATATCGCAAATCAAACAAAAGAAACTATTGAACAGCTGCAGATCATACATGAAAAAAATAGTGCCTCACAGTATATAACAGTTTCAATTGGATTATATCTTTATGATTTTAGTAAAAAAAATATCACTCCAAATGAGATTTATCTCAAAACAGATAAACTCTTATATAAATCAAAACAAAATGGAAGAAATCAAGTCAGTTACTAGGAAAATATCTCTATATCAACTAACTCAATTCCAACACAATCTTTTTTTAAAAGTTTTCGAGTTGTTGCATCTTCTTCAGCCAAAGAGACTAAATCTGCAAAATCATCTTTTCGAGCCTCAAACTGATAAAGCTCTTTTTGCGTTTCGATTTTAAGTTTGCAGTTTTCGTTTTTAAAAGCAAAGTCTACATTTCGTATACCCTTTGCAAACTCACTTTTAATCATTTTTGCAACTTTTTCATTTCCTAATAGTTGCTCTATTGTTATATCGACATTAAAATCTGTTTTACAAAGTATTTTGTATGTTACCATTATTGACCCGTCCATTATTCATCCTTTTATGGTGTTAATGATAAATTATATCAAAAAATAATTACAAATTATAAAAAAGTTGCATTTTGCAACTTTTTATCTATTTCGATTCGTATAATTTTTATTTTGAAAGTTTACAAAGGTTTACATACCAGTCTTCTGCAATATCTTCATATTCCAAATCTATAAGGTTGATTTCCAAATTTGATTCATCATTCATAGATAAATCATCGATCTTTTCTTCAGGTATAAAAAGCACTTCTATACAGTAATCATATACTTGTTCTTCACATTCAACATCATCCATTCTCCAACCCTCTTCAAACTCACTCACTACAAAGTATTTCTCAGGTTCATTTACTATTTTCAAATTATTTTTCCTTTTGCAATATTGATACTTAATCTTAAAATCGAATAATAATATGTATTATCTTTAAATACACTTATAAATATTTTGTAAAGTATCTATCTATACAAAAAAGTACCCATATTTATTGACATATTGTCGTAACATATTTATATCATGGGATTTGAGACCCTCTTCTATCCATCTTTTTATTTCATCAGGAAAGTTCTCTTTCATAGGAGCATAAAGAGTTTCTTTTTGCTCCAAAGAGATATATTCATTTGCATAAAGTTCATTGATATGTGAGATAATAGTCGAGTCTTTCAGCTCTCGAATCTCCAAAATCTCATCAAGTGTTTTTCCCCCATCAATCAGATCTTTTGTTTGAAGATATGTTTTACTCAACTCTTTTACAATCTTTGGTTCTACTGATAAGTTTTCATCTTTATTTTGCGATTTTACATCATTTTTATCTTTTATGCTTTGACAAAGTTCCATAAAAGCTTCGCCATATTTCTCTAGTTTACTTTGCCCTATTCCTGAGATATTTAAAAACTCCGCTTGTGTTATGGGGAGTTGTTGTGATATTTGTTGCAGTGTTTTATCCCCAAATACGATATAAGGTGCAACCTCATTTTCAGCTGCTATTTGTGTTCGCAAAAGCCGAAACTCTTCAAAAAGTTCATCTTTGATGATCTCTTTTTTATACTCACTATATACTTTTACC
>JBASAI010000056.1:0-4198 GCA_049650525.1 Arcobacteraceae bacterium | reverse complement strand
TTACAATACTAATCTCATGTTCAAAACTTTTTGCCCCAAATACTATAGCTACTTTTTTACTCATATTTTTCCTATTTATCTTTGTAATTTCTTTAATGCTTCTTTAACAATTCCTGATGTTTCTTTTTGAGTACAAGTTGTTAAAACTTTATTTATTTGATCTTTTTTAAATCCTAATGATTCCAATGCCATCACTGCTGCTGTTGCATTTTCACCAAAATTATTTTCTTGGTTTTCATTATTTACCAATACGAATCCACTTAATTCTACTAAAATTCTACTAGCTCCCTTTGGTCCAATACCAGGAACTCTTTTAAGCATTGCAATATCAGATGTTTCTACAATTTTAGCAAAACTACTTGGAGTAAAGGTACTACAAATAGCAATGGCTGCTTTTGGACCTACTCCATTTATTTTTATTACTGTATCAAAGAGTACTTTTTCATTGATATCTAAAAATCCATAAAGGTTATCGCTATCTTCTTTTAGTATTTGTGTTGTGTGTAATCGCACATTTTTGTCTATAATCGCTGAACTACAGTTTATAGATACAAATACTTCATAAGTAAGTCCATTTACATCTATATGGATAAGTGTTGGATCTTTTTTGATCACTTTTCCTTCTATTGCTACTATCATGATCTCTTTTCTTTTGTATAAGTTATTTATGTATAATTTTTGAATGGATTATAGCATACAAATACTTTATTATATTTAATATGCTTTTATGTAAGAATTATGTACTATTTAACATTAAAATAACTTCATTATTAATAAATGTAGTGTATAATATATCTTAAAAAATTATTTAATAGCTTAAATCTAAGGGATAGTGTTATGTCAAAACAAGAAATAAATGTCATCGAACAATTATGTGAAGTCATAGAAGAATCAGAAAAAATGTCTATTGAAGTGATGGATCATTTAGATGTAATAATTGAGCAACTAAATTTATTAGTAGATAGTAAAGAGTTAGAAAATGATATCGATGGGATCAAAAATAATATATTTTTAACACTTGAATCAATGCAAGCACAAGACGCACAAAAACAAAAAATAGAAAGAGTTGTAAATAATCTTGACCCAAAAAATGGAAGATTTGCCTCTAGTGCAAAACATCTAGCAGGTGATAATACCTCTGATTTAATCGACGAAGATGAATTAGCTGCTTTAATTGCAGCTGCAAGTGTCTAGACTAGTTAGAAGTATTTAGTCTATACACAATCCTTACATTTTCCATTTACGATCACATTATTAATAAGATATCCATCTAATTTTATATCTAAATCACTCAAACATTCAATTTTATTACAATGAACACAGACAAAATGGGCATGAGGAACTAATTTTAATTCAAAATATCTTTTTTTATCATTTGATTCAAAAGAGTTTAATATCCCCTGCTCTTCAAATTTTGCAATATTTCGATAAAAAGTAGCTTTATCCATTGATATGTCTGATTTTATATCATCATAACTCAGCGGTTTATTTGCCTCTTTAAGTATCTCTAAAAGAGCGACTCGGGCAGTTGTCAGTTTTATTTCTTTATTTTTTATTATATCATTTATATTCATAATTAGATTATAACATAGTTTATATTATGCAACTCAGTTGCATTTAAGAGGAGATAGTATAAAATTCGATAAATCTGCAACTAGGTTGCAAAAAGGAACATTATGAAAAAATTAATTTTGTCATTAGCACTAGGTGCGACATCATTTTTATACGCAAATATCAACGCTGTTGTAAGTATTTTACCACAACAAACATTTTTAGAAAAAATTGGGGGAGATAAAGTAAATATTACACTTATGGTTCAACCAGGAGATTCACCACATATGTATGAGCCGAAGCCATCTCAGATGAAAGATATTAGTAAAGCTGATATCTACTTTTCACTTGGTGTTGAGTTTGAAGATGTTTGGTTAGAAAAATTAACAAACCAAAATAAATCTATGATTGTAAGAAGTATGTCTGATAATATCACAAGAATAGCTATGGTTAAACACTCTCATGGTGAGGAGGAAAATGGACACGATGAGCACGATCACGACGAGCATCAAGATAATACTCACGATGTAAAAAAAGATTCACATATCTGGACAACACCAGCAAATGTAAAAATAATGGCACAAAATATTTATAATATACTGTCGTTGATGGATAGAGAAAATGAAGCATACTACAAAAAAAATCTTACTGCATTTTTAAAAGAAATCCATAACACTGATAAAACTATCAAAGAGTTACTTTCAAAGATCCCAACACATAGTAAATTTATGGTATTTCATCCAGCGTGGGGATATTTTGCAAAAGAGTATCACTTAGAACAAATTGCGATCGAATCAGGTGGAAAAAATCCAAAACCAAAACAAATCGCACATCTTATAGAAGAAGCAAAAGAGGAAAAAGTTCGAGCAGTATTTACAGCACCAGAATTCTCTACAAAAGTTGCAGAACAAATAGCAAAAGAAGTGGGTATTCCTGTTGTAAAAATGAGTTCATTAGATCCTAAATGGAGCGAAAGTATGATCAAATTAGCAAAAAATATCGCTCAATAATAAAAAAATATAATATCTGCAACTAAGTTGCAGATATTTATACTCACTAAATCTAAATTTGGTTAAAATATAAAAAACTACACAAAGAAGCGATATGTCAATCATAGAAATCAAAAACTTTTCATTTTCTTATGACCAGGATGTTGTACTCGAAAATATAAATCTAAGCGTACAAAAAAATGACTTCCTAGCGATCATCGGACCAAATGGTGGAGGAAAATCTACACTTTTAAAAGCAATTTTAGGGATTCTTCCTATTAAAAAAGGTACGATACAAATCTTAGGAGAAAAACCTTCCTTAAATCTTTCAAAACTAGGATATGTTCCACAAAATACCAATATCAATACAAATTTTCCTATCAAAGTGATAGAAGTTGTGATGATGGGTCATATAAGAGATGAAAATGAAAAATCTAAAAGTAAAAACTTTTTACATAAATATTTTAAGATAGGATACAATGAGTTCGAAAAGTCATGTGCCCTATCTGCTTTACGACAAGTAGGGATGGAAGAGTATGCACAGAAAAAAATAGGTACACTCTCAGGAGGTCAGCGACAAAGAGTGATGATAGCACGAGCCTTATGTAGCCATCCCTCTATTTTGATCCTTGATGAGCCAACTGCTAGTATCGATGTAAGCTGGCAAAAACAGATATATGATCTTTTGCAAGAACTCAATAAAACTATCACTATCATTGTAGTAAGTCACGATATCTCGGTGATACTGGGGTACGCTTCAAAAGTAGCCCACATCAATAAAAAAATTACCTACCATGATATGTCAAATGAAGAAACCAATATCAAATCGAATAATGGTGATCATTTTTGTGAAGTTGAGATGCTTCAGATGCTTGGTGAAAGTACACAAAAAGGAACTTGTAGTAGTGATGAGGAGAAGTGTTCATGTTAGATATTTTAAATTATGAGTTTATGCAAAATGCTATTTTAGCTGGACTATTAGTAAGTTTTGCTGCTGGAATCATTGGTTCACTCATCGTAGTCAATCGTATGGTTTTTTTAGCAGGAGGTATTGCACATACTTCGTATGGAGGTATTGGATTGGCTGTATATTTTGGTCTTCCTATATTTTTTGGAGCTTCTTTATTTGCAGTTGCAGCTGCATTACTTATGGCAAAAATCACTCTGAATCAACGAGATAAAATTGACACTTTTATCGGTCTTATTTGGGCTGTGGGAATGGCTATTGGTATTATTCTTGTTGATTTAACTCCTGGGTATAATGTTGATCTTATGAGTTATCTTTTTGGTTCTATTTTAGCAGTCAGTAGTGATGATATAAAATATATGAGTGTGCTTTTAGTTGCCATTGTAGTTATCGTAACACTTTTTTATAGAGAGATATTAGCCGTATCGTACGATAGTCAATATGCAAGCTTGCGAGGAATAAATGTAAAGTTTTTTTATACTTTGATACTTGTATTATCTGCACTTACAATTGTTATTGCAATAAAAGTTGTTGGACTTATATTGGTGATTGCACTTTTAACGATCCCTATTTATATCGCTGAAAAGCTCTCAAATTCTTTGGGTGTGATGATGATAGTTTCTGGTGTATTATCTTCTTTTTTTACACTTATAGGACTCTTATTTTCATATCAGTTTGATTTAACTAGTGG
>JBASAI010000055.1:0-5021 GCA_049650525.1 Arcobacteraceae bacterium | reverse complement strand
TCTCAGAAATGCTTATTTTTGAGATTCAGTTACGATTTTGTATGTATCACTTGCGATTACATATTCTTCATTTGTAGGGATAACAAAAATTCTAGCTGCAGATGAGTTTGTAGCTATTCCTCTTGGTTCACTTGATCTTTTGTTATTTTTAGTTGGATCGATATTTAGTCCCATACCATCAAGTCCAGAACAAACTATCTCACGAATCAATGAAGAGTTTTCACCAATACCACCTGTAAAACATAAGGCATCGATACCATCAAGAGCAGCAACATACGCTCCAACATATTTTTTAATATTGTAAGCCACCATTTCAACTGCTAATCTACATCTATCATCACCAGCTTGCATACCTTCAAGTACTTCTCTTAAATCTGATGATTTTCCTGAAATTCCTAAAATACCTGATTTTTTATTCATAATATCTAGAGTTTCATCAATACTAATTCCCTCTTTACTCATCATATATGAGATAGCACCAGCTCCAACATCACCAGCACGAGTACCCATCATAAGACCTTGTACCGGAGTTAGTCCCATAGATGTATCAATACATTGACCATTTAAAACAGCACTTACAGAAGAGCCATTTCCTAAATGACAAACAATAATTCTAACATTTTTCTTTTTATCTAATAATTTTGCTGCTTCATTTGAAACATAATAGTGTGAAGTACCATGAAAACCATATTTTCTAATACCATGTTTTGTGTATTGTTCATATGGTAACGCATACATATATGCATAATCAGGCATAGTTTGATGAAATGCTGTATCAAATACTGCTACATTTGGAACACCTGGCATAAGTTCAGCACAGATCTCCATACCCATTATATTTGCTGGGTTATGTAATGGTGCAAGTGGAATCAGATCTTTCATTGTTTGGATTACTTTATCTGTAACCATAACAGAAGATGCAAACTCTTCACCACCATGTACTGCTCTATGACCTATTGCATCAATATCTTTGATTGAATCAATAACTTTTCCATCACCTTCACAAAGTGTTTTTAAAACTAACTCTATAGCTTCTTTATGTGTTGGCATTGATTGCTCTAAAGTAAGTTTTTGGTCCTTACCAAACTCTTGTTTTAAAACACCATCTATCCCTATTCTTTCACATAATCCTACTGCAATAACTTCTTTTGTTACTGGGTTCATTAACTGGTACTTTAATGATGAACTTCCTGCATTTAAAATGAAAACTAACATATTTTTTCTTCCTCGTGTTGAAATGATATAGTTATATAATTGTTTTATATCTGAATTACATTCTATAAGATTATTGAAGATTTTAGATAAAAATATTAAAAATATTGAGAAAAGTTACAAGAAATGGGAATTTTTGTAATAGTTTAAATTACTTTTTTTGTAAAAAAAGTAATAAAGTGGGTAAAAATAGCAAATCAGAGACAATAGCCATAAACATAGCCAAAACCGTTAAAAGTCCAAAATAAATAGTAGGTATAAAACTTGATAATACCAATATACTAAACCCAATCATAATAATCACAGAGGTATAAAACATCGCTTTTCCTACACTTTTATGTGTATTTTCAATCGAGAGTTTGATATCGTTTGTTTGCTCATATTCATATCGAAATCGATGAATATAATGTATCGTATCATCAACAGCAATCCCGATACTAATAGCAGCAATCGTAATAGTCATCATATCAAGCGGAATGTTAAACCACCCCATAAATCCAAATATCACTCCAACTGGAATTGTATTTGCCAAAAGTGCAATAACAGACATCGTGATACTTTTAAATAAGAATAAAAACATCACAAATAAAATAACCAAAACCAAACCTATTGTTTTGATTTGAGAGTCAAACAGTGACTGTAGCATATTATTATAGATCACTAAAAGATTTGAGATTTTATACTCTTCATAGTCTGGATCTATAATCTTTTGTATATCATTATCTATTTTATGTAATAGTTCATTTCTATTGAGATCCTCCAAACTATCTATCACTCGTGTGCTGATTCGTGCCATATTATTTTCTATATTTACATAGGGATTTAAAATAATATTTTTATATTTTTCTGGAAGTTCTTTATTTATCAATGCGATTGTTAGACCATCTAGCTCTTTGCCATCATTTACGGATTTTCCAACTTCTAAAAGAGTGGCTATTGAAAGTACTTTTCCTATCTCATCTAAAGAATCAAGATAATTATGCACTTTTTTAATGGTCTCTACTTTAGAAGTAGTAAACCAGTATTTCTCCTGTTCCTCTTCTGTGATATCAAACTCATCAGCAAAATCATCCAACTCATCAGCAAAATCATCATCGCTCTTTTCACTTACGATATCAATCGATTGTATTTCATCGCTTTGATCTTTAAAAGTAATGATAACATCCAAAGGAGTTGTGCCTCCTAATTTTTGATCGATCAGTTTCATCCCTGTATAGATTTGGGTATCTTTTTTAAAATAATCGATAAAACTATTTTCCACTCGCAGCTGCATAGCTCCACTTATAGAAAAAATAACAACAACAATAGCTGTAACAATTATAGTTCTTTGATACTTCATCACAAGCTTTGAAATAGTACTTGTAAATGATTTTTCTTTTTCTTTTTTTTGGTGATTAATACTTTTATTTAAAGATATAAGTATTATAGGAAAAAGAATAAATGTAGTCACTAGAGATACGATTATTCCCACACTCATCATAAACCCAAATGAAATGATTGGTAATATATGACTAAACACCAAAGAACTAAAACCAGCAATAGTAGTAATCACAACAAAAAAGGAAGGTTTCCACATCATCGTAGCTGTTTTGATTACTAGCTCTTTTTGAGTATCATTTGGATACTTTTGAACTAACTCCTGATATTTTATAATCAAATGTACCACTAATGAAAGATTCATAATAAGCTGTAATGATATAAAATTTGAAGAGATCACAGTGATCTCCCATGAAAATAATCCAAACAAACCACTTGTAATGATAAGAGAAATACTCGTGATAAAAAGAGGTACAATCACCCATCGTAACTCTCGAAATAAGATAAATAACACTACAATCAATAATCCCACTATCACATATCCAAAAGTACTCAAATCACTTTTGACAAACTCTACCATATCGTCAGCTATCATACTAGCTCCACCTAAATGAAGTTCGACATCATGTGTGGCTTCAAAATCAGCTTTTATCTCTCTGACATCCAAAATCAACTGATGGTTTTGCTCTCGTAAGATATCTCGATAATATTTTAACTCTATTTGTGATTTTTCAAAATCAGCTTTTTGCTGTGGTGTTAAAGTTTTTGTTTTTTGCATTTTAATGAAACTATCCCGATGATCAATCAGCTCAAAGTATTTTTCATCTCGCTTGAGATTTATCAACAATGCTGTTGTTTTAAAATCTTCACTTACTAAATTTTCTCGATAAATAGCACTTGAAAGAAACTCTTCTTTGGCTAAAATTTTATCGATACCCTCGCTTTGTAAAGTTTTCACATCTTTTACAAGCTCTTTTATAGGTACAGGAGGTGATGCCAGCAATGGTACAGTAAGAATCGATGTGACACTTTCAACACTCTTTATAAAGAAGAGTTTATCACTCAAATTTTGTATGTTTTGTATATTTTGAGCACTTAAAAGATCATCTTCTATACCATAAGTCAAAACCAAAGCATCTGTGCCTGTAAACTTTTTATTTATCTCTCGTGTAAACTCCAGATCCTTATCACCCTCAAGTAGAAAAGTTTCCGCACTCGCATCGATCTCTAATCTTACAGCAAAACTTCCAAGTACTATCGTTAGACCCAAAAGAAGAGCCAAAAATAGTTTGGGGTATTTCAGAAGATAATTACTATAAAGATTTTTGAGTATCATCTATATACTTAAAGAGTTTTCATCAGATCTTGGATGCTGTGTGATTGTAAATACTCTTGAAACTGTGCCTTATCTGTTTTGAGTATGCTTACTCCTAAAATCACCACATCATAAATAAGCCAGCTATCTTTGTGCTGTTTTGTTTTATTTGGTTTGTAAAACTTATATGAGATTTCAAGTTTATCTTCTTTACTAATAAGATTGGTAATAAGTTCGATTCGATTGTTTTTTGGCTGTTTGATTTGTGTGATTTCTACTTTTTCATCACTATATCCATCTATTTTTGAAGAGTATGACTTCTTCATTCTCTCTACATAAAGTTTGATAAACTTTTTTTGATCTTCTGCATCTAAGGTTCGCCATACTTTTCCAAGACTCAATTTTGCCATCAATTCAAAGTCAAACATAGGGGTTAGAATCTCTACTATTTTACTATTTCTTTCTTCTTTTTCTATTGAACTATTTTCGACAACAACTATCACATCATCAATCTTCTTAAGAAAATTTTCTTTCAAAGCATCTTGTTCATTTGCAGCTACATTTTGTGCGAGGATAAATAAACTTATCAGTAGTAAAATAGTTTTTTTCATATTATTCCTTTATTTGTTGTTCTCTATACTGTTCATACACATCTCGTAAAAATGGATATAGATCAACAGCATTTTCTTTGAGTTTTTCATATTCTCCCTCTTTTAAAGAAACACTGTTGATTTTTGAAAATGCTTTGACATAAAGCGATTCACCATAATTATTCGTAAGATTATAAAATCTATCTTGATGATAGTCAACAGGATTGACCATCGAGTCTGGATATAAACTCACAGCATCTCGTAAATTTGATGGACCAAAAAATGGTAAAACGATATGTGGACCCGCACCAACACCCCAATATCCAAGTGTTTGTCCAAAATCTTCATCGTGTGATTCTAGTCCAAAATAACTTTTTGCAGGATCAAACAATCCCAAAATTCCGACCGTACTATTGATCAAAAATCGTCCTGTTTCTTCACCACTATTTTTTACTTTTCCTTGAAGAAGATTATTTACAAGTCGTAAAGGATATAAAATATTATGGAAAAATTTATTTACACTTGAACGAATCTCTTGATGCACAACAAACTTATATCCTCTCGCAACTGGAGCAAGTGCATAAGTA
>JBASAI010000054.1:0-1538 GCA_049650525.1 Arcobacteraceae bacterium | reverse complement strand
CTTGCATATAAATCGGAGTAAGTTTTTGTACAAGTATCTCAACGGTATTTTCAAAGTCAAGAGGATTTATTTGAGAAAAAATAGTAGACATTTTAATAGAGAGATAGTCGATGTTTGGATTAGCAAGTGCATTGAGATATTTTTCTATTCTCTCATTTGCTTCCGCTTCCCCTAGAACAATTTCACCTATAAGGTTTACATTTACTCGAGTGCCTTCCTCTTTTCTTTTGATAAGATGTTTATTGAAAGGCTCTTTTTCCCCTTTTATGACAACTGTTTTTGTATCATCTCGTATTTGATCTATAAATATAGGAACAGATAAATCAGGAACAATTTTACCAAAGTGTTTAAACAAAAGTAAAAGAGTTTTATCTGTTCGTGTAAAGAAATGCGCCATACCGTGTTTTTCTAGTAAAAAGATAATTTGATTTGCAACTCGTGTGTTTGATTTAGATCTAAAACATTGATCCATGAGTTCGATGAGAAGTGCTTTGTCTTTTTGGTGTTCTAACATTTTTGTCATTTTTATATAAAATTCTCTATCAAAATCACTCACAAGTTCAACAGCTTTATTTTGCCAAGTTTCAGCAAGTGTAATCGATTTTTTTATCAAAATCTCTTCATTATGCATTTCATTTCCTTATAAAATATTTTGTATTACATTATATATTTACTTTATCTAACAATAGATTATAGTTGGATAAGTTCTGTTTTTTTTGTTTTGATAATTATGAAAAAAAGTTATAAAATTATAGTGATATATATAAAGTTAAATTGCCTTTTAAGACTTTTAGTGTATATTAGATTTATCAATTTAAATATAATAAAACAAAAAATGAATTATGTTTACAAAAAAGGATGAAAATGAAAAGAATCGTTATAAAAGTAGGAAGTTCAGTATTAACTGAAATAACAGATATCGCAAAAGAAAGGATGCTAAACTTAGCATCACTTATAGCAGAAGCTAGAAAACAATACGAAGTGATACTCGTAACTTCAGGTGCAGTAGCAGCTGGATATACAGCTGTGCAACTCAACAGAAATATACCAACTAGCAAAAAAGTACTGGCTTCCATCGGACAACCAATACTTATGAGTAGTTATAAAAATAAGTTTGATATTTATGATGTAGCAATTTCTCAAATCCTTTTAACTGAAGAAGATTTTGATAGTAGAGTCCATACACAAATATTTCAAGATATTATAGAAAGAACATTGAAAAATGACATCTTACCAATCATCAATGAAAATGATATATCAACAACACCAGATCAACTTTTTGGTGATAATGATCAACTTTCAGCACATGTAGCACATTATACAGATGCAGACTTACTTATTATACTCAGTGATATTGATGGATACTTCGATAAAAATCCACAAGAACATAGTGATGCAAAAATACGAAAAATAGTAAATGAGATCACAGATGAAGAGATAGGACAAGCAGTGACACCAAACTCAAAATTTGCAACAGGTGGAATAGTAACAAAACTAAAAGCAGCAGAATATATCATCGATCATAAAAGAAAGATGTT
>JBASAI010000053.1:0-1749 GCA_049650525.1 Arcobacteraceae bacterium | reverse complement strand
AGAGATAACCGAGTCAGAGAGAGCAACTGCGATACTAAAAGCAAGTATCAAAAGTATCAATGTAGAAGAGTAGGGGAACAAATGAAACGAGATAGAAAAAGAAAGGCAAGTAGCAACTACACAAAGATACTCAACTATCTGCTTACAGGTAAATCACTCACAAGAGTTCAAGCGATCAAGATGGAGTTTGGTATGGATCTATCGACTAGAGTATCAGAGCTTCGAGCTGAGGGTGTAAAAATAGAAGATGAGTACATCGATGATGAAAAAAGACAAAAGAAATATCAAATGAGTCATCTTAGTATCGAAGAGTATAAACAGTCGACTACTTCTAAGCAGGATGCATAAGTGATGATGAGTTTATTTATACAGTCGACTACTTTTAAAGGGATTTTAATATGAGTATAAAGCAGATGCAAGCAGTATTTGAAGATGAAGATATAAAAGGCAATGAAAAGCTATTGATGTTGGCATTGGCTGATAGTAGTAATGATTCTGGGATATGTTTCCCAAATTGGAATACACTTATGAAAAAAACATCAATGAGCAAGGGGAGCATATCTAAATGGCTGAATATCCTTGAAGAAAAAAAGATGTTATTTAGAAAATCTAGAAATAGAAAAAATGGAAGTAGAACATCAAATAAGTTCTTAGTATATCCTCATGTAAATAGAGATGTTTTGGATGAGGAAGATTATCTATTATTTGAAGATTTATATATCCAAAGTTCAGAAGTTGAACCATCATCCAAAGTTCAAGAGTTGAACCACCATGGTTCAGAAGTTGAACCATCAAAGGGGGGACAGAGTTCAGAAGTTGAACACCTTGAACCGTCACTTAATTCTAACCATCAATTAACCGTCACTTTAAAAAATAAACAAAAAGAGAATTTTAGTTTTACCTTGAAGCAAAAAGTTTCTATTGAAAACACATCTGCTGTTTATTTAGAAAATTTAAAAGCTTACATCGAATCTACTGGTAAACCTATGAGCTATGAAGATTTTTATAATAGTTGTGAAATGCAAGGGTACAAATACAAAAACTTTAAAACAGCATATGATGTTTGGATGAAAAAGAAATCATCATCTGGAACTGTAAATAATTCTAATGGATACAAATCCAAAAGAGAAACAACAAATGAAAATATCGAAGCATATTTTAGAGACAAAAGAAAAGCAACAGAATCAGTATCAGTTTTTGATGTGGAGGTTATGAACTAATGGAAAATATACTAAAAATAATATCAGAGTATTTAAATATACAAATCACAGATAGAAATATCATGGCAATCATAGAAGCTGATCTTGAATCATTACCACAGTCCGATGTACCAGTACTGATACAGTACATCAAACAAAGCTGTAATAATACAAACCTAGAATATAAAACAGGATTTCAAAAGTTTAATTTTATCATTGAGAATTTTAAGAAACAACGAGTACAGCTCAGTGAGGAAGATAATCTTAGAGTATATAACTACATCGATGATCTGAATAACAAAGTAATAATAATATTCGAGCTCATCGAAGAGCAGCTATATAAAAATAATATCTCTGCATTTGCTGATGAAGGGAAGAGATATATCTCTAGTTCATCTATCACAAAAGATTTGACAGCATTCCTTACTGTAAAAGGTTTGAGAGTTGTTGATAAGATTGGTCGTGCAAACATTTGTCGAATGATCAAGTATGGTAGACACAACCTCAAAGAAGAGATAGAAAAGATAGTAAGAACATTTGCTCAAGATGC
>JBASAI010000052.1:0-2974 GCA_049650525.1 Arcobacteraceae bacterium | reverse complement strand
GTCAAGAGATATCTATTGTTGGTTCTTTTGATTTGGTAGTTAGGATTTATAAGATCCATCTCCTCTTGAAAGTCGAGCAAATCTTTTCCAGGAATATGATCGTTACCAGTTTTTTTTCTTCTAAATGTGATGCTTATATCAAAGTAGTTTTCGATTGTCTCTAGTGGTGCAAAAAGTAAATCATCTTTGTTTAGATTACAAAACTCTTTTGAAGCGATAATCCACTCTACATTTTTCTCTTGATATACTTCTTTTACCCAATTGAACAGTGTACTAAAACTAATTGTAGTAATAGGAATAGTTGCAGAGTTTGTACCTACAAATGACTCGTAATTTGTATTTAAATATTCAATAATTTCTTGTGTGTATTTGTTTGAACTATTTTTACTTTTTTCTGAAAATGTAAATTTATTTCCATCTGATAAAAGTATGATTTGTCCTGCTTGTGCTGGACAAAACTTTGCCTCTATTGTTGTAAGAACTTGATCCACATTTCTAGCTGTTATCTCAGATGTAGTAGCATCAAAGCCACCTTCCATCGAACAGTAAATATTGAAATAATCACTTAAAAAACTTGTCGCCTCATTTTGAAATACTTCCCACTTTTGTAATGCCATAATCTTGCCTTTAAAATAAATTGATCCATTATAGCAGATTGATAGAATATTTATTGCATTATTGCCATGAATTCTTGTAAATGCTATGGAATCTGTTGAAAATTCTTTTCTTATTTTGTATTATTTTTTGTTCTATACACATAGATTATAAGTATAAAAAAGATTGAAGATGTGATCCCTAAGGTAAGTGTCATCATAGCTTCTTCTGGTACTGTGTCAAGAAGTATGAGTTTTCTAATCACAACTACAAAACCGATTTCTAAAAAAGTTAAAGCATAATCATACCCATTTTTAATAAATAAAGTTTTTACAATAGCTATAACAATCAATGTAAATAATCCATCTGTCAAAATCATTTTAATCGATGCAAAATCAAGTGCTCCTTGAGTAATCGTTAATATTATCATTTTATTTGATAAACTAACAATACATATAACTAAATACAATATCATAGTAATAATAAAAATATATTTTAGTAATGTTATAATTTGAAGGAGTGTTTTATCAATTTTATTTTCCAAGATTTTATCGATATTAGACATTTTGGAAAAGATATTATTGTCAACTGTTGGCTTGTCTAGCTTGTTTTTTTTCATGAAGAAATCTTTGATTTAATTTTGTAGGATATTATCATAGGATAACTTAATAATATAAATAAAATTAAAATATATATTTAATAAAAAAAATTTCTATCGATCAATTGCGTTTTTCAATAATTTTATAAAGAAAGTATTTATGAGAATCTACAGTGGCGGACGAGGAGAGATTTGAACTCTCGGTACCGTTACCAGTACGCATCCTTAGCAGGGATGTGGTTTAAACCGCTCACCCACTCGTCCTTTTGTAGATGGGAATTATAGTCGAATGAAGTTGAAAAACACCTTAAAGTTTTAGATGTTTTTTAAAATCTTTTCTACCACTTCTGTTGGATTAGAAGATTTGTAAATAGGACGACCTACAACGATGAAATCTACGAGTTCTTTTTTTGCTAAAGCGATGTCTGCAACTCTTTTTTGATCACCAGCATCTTCACCAAATGGTCGAATACCAGGGCACAATGTAATGAACTCTTTTGAAGTGTTATTTTTGATATCTAAGCTTTCAAAAGCAGATGAAACAACACCATCAAGTCCAGCTTCAAAAGTGTCTTTTGCAAACTGAGTTGCTTTTGTATCGATATCTTCGTTGTATACTGCTTTGAAGTTTTCATTATCAAAACTAGTAAGTGCTGTAACTGCTATGAGTAATGGTCTGTTTGGTATATCTTTGATACGGTTCATTACTGTTTGCATCGCTATTTTACCAGCTGATGCATGAACATTAAACATATCAATTGGACATTGAGCAACTTCAAAAGCTGCATCTGCCATAGTATTTGGGATGTCGTGAAGTTTGAGATCTAAAAATATTTTAAAATTTGGATTGATAGATTTTAGATTTTCTAAAAACTCTTTCCCATCTCGTATATATGCTCGAAGTCCAACTTTGAGCCACACATCATGATCTTTGATGTTTGTAGCTAACTCTAAATTTTCTTTAGCAGTTGGAAGGTCTAGTGCAATACACAACTTCATAGGCTACTTCTTTTTTCTTTCTATACTATCTAAAACACCGTTTATAAACTTTGGTGCATTATCCGCTGCTAATCTTTTAGATAACTCGATCGCTTCATTGATAATGATCGCTTTATCTAACTCACCAAATAAAATCTCATAAATAGAGAGTCTTAAAATAGCTTTTTCCACACTTCCAACATCTGAAATATTTCGTTCGTTAAGATGTGCAGATATTTCAATATCTACTTTATCTAAGTTTTTAATAGTACCATCAAATAATCCTAAGGCAAACTCTTTTTGTTTATTTCGGATTTTTTTATCTTCTAAAATCTCATCAGAAAATTTAGCAATCGCTTCATTTCCTAAATCATATGCGTACAATAGTCCTATTACTGATTCTCTGGCTTGTGTTCTTGTAGCCATTATTTGTCCATCTGAGTGTATAGATCTAACATCTCAATGATTGTTGTCATAGCTTCAGCACCTTTGTTTCCAGCTTTGCTTCCTGCTCGCTCTATTGCTTGTTCGATTGTGTTTGTTGTTAAAACACCATTTGAAACAGGAATAGTGTGATTCATAGTAGCACCTGCAATTCCTTTTGTAGCTTCAGCAGAGATGTAGTCAAAATGAGGAGTAGACCCACGAATAACAGCACCCACACAACAAATAGCATCGTATTTACCGCTTTCTAAAGCTCTTTGTAATGCAAAAGGGATCTCAAAAGCACCTGGAACTAAAATAAGATCTAAATTGTCATCATTTCCACCGTGTCTTTTAAAAGAATCTTGAGCACCTTCTACT
>JBASAI010000051.1:0-2275 GCA_049650525.1 Arcobacteraceae bacterium | reverse complement strand
GTGCTATATTTTCTATCATTTCACCCATTGCTGCCATTTTTGACTGCTGAAATAACATCTGGTCTTTCTCTTTCACTTTTTCATTATAACTTTCAAATCGTTGTTTAATAAAAGAAGATACAAGAAGAGATAAAAGAATGACAATAACCATTAAAAATATACAAATAATAATAATATTTTTTATCTTTTTATCTTTTTGGATAGTTAATTTTTTTTTCGTTGCATTGATAATCGTATTTAAATCATCCGTATAAAAGCCAGATGCAATGTGCCAATTCCAATCTTCAAAAGGTAAAATATAAGATATTTTATTTTCTTTATCTTTTATTGTTGTGTTATATTTTGAAAAAGTATATTGATAAAAACTGCCTGTTTCTTCTGCAAAATCATAAAACACCTTTTTAAGTGTTTTATTTTTTATCCCTTCAAAAACAAAGCTTGTAGTACCTATTAAATCTTTATTTTTATGTGCTATTAACTTTCCATTTTGGTCATAAATAAATATATAATAATTTTTACCATATGTGTATTGAGAAAGTCGTTTTGTAATCGTTTTTTTGACACTTTCCTCAAAGTCTTCTACATATTCACCTGTCCCAATAAAAAGATCAAGTGGCTCGAAATATTTCCCAAACCCTATTTTTTTCGATTGAGAATGCTCCTCATTTGGTTTATACCACCACCAAGTAAAAAAAGATTCTTTATTCTCCCTAATCTTATCTCTCATATTTCGTATGCTCAATGTTCCTTTTGCATCTTTAAAATCAAGTAGATTTTTCCCTTCAAGTTCTTCATTTGTAGGTAATAAAAGAACTGTACCATCCATTTCATACATAAAAAAATAACCACGATTCTCATTAAATCGCACATCCCTCAATGCATCTTTTATCATTTTTATAATTTCTTTATTACTTTTATTTTTATTTTGTTTGTAAATATTATCCACTACAGAATACGCTGTATAAAGATAGTTTTTAATACTTTCTTGAAGTTTTGTTTCTGTCAGTTGTTTTTCTCTGACTATATCATCGCGTATTTTTGTCACTTCTTTATAAATAAGTTGTTTTTCATTTAGCAAATACTCTGTTGTGACTTTATTTATTTCATTATCATAAGTTACTTTGTTTACATATAAAACAATCAGTATTCCAACTACTGCAACAACACATAAAAGAACCATAGGTATAATTTTAATCGATAGTAATAATCGTTTTTCATCTTTGTTAATGAGCATATTTTATATTTTTCTCACTTCTAATAAATTTTTATATTATTTTGAAATAGATTATATTCCATATAATCTTATAGGTTCATTTATCTTTTTTTGATATACTATCAACTACATAGACAAGATAGTAAATAGAGGAAAAGATTTGAATCCAAACGCAGGGAAAAAAGCACCAAAAGAGATACTTCAAAATATAGCAGAACTTATCAGTGATTACTATATCAAATTTCCAGATACTACTGATGTAACACAAAGAGTGGCATTTGGGACATCAGGACATAGAGGCAGCTCTCTGATGCAAAGCTTCAACGAAGCTCATATTTTTGCAATTACGCAAGCGGTTGTAGACTATAGAAAAGAGCAAAATATCACAGGAACTCTCTATCTTGGGATGGACACACATGCTCTTTCTACTCCTGCACATACAACTGCTTTGCAAGTTTTGGGTGCCAATGAGGTCAGTGTTTGTTATGCACAAAACTTTGACTACACCCCTACTCCTGTAATCTCTCATGCAATTTTACAAAATCCTGGAAGTGATGGGATCGTGATCACACCCTCACACAATCCTCCTTGTGATGGTGGATTTAAATACAACGGAATCGATGGGGGACCAGCTGATACGGATGCTACAAATTGGATACAAGAAAAAGCAAATGAGTATCTAGCAAATGAGCTTGAAGGGTATATTATCTCGAGATCGATGATGTGCTCAAGCTTGATTGTATACAAGCATATGATTTTATGACACCTTATGTAGATGATCTTGAAAATATCATCGATATGAAAAGTATCTCCGATGCAAAAATTAAAATCGGTGCTGATGCGATGGGTGGAAGTGGACTTCGATACTATCATGCAATACGAAAAAAATATGATCTCAATATGGATATTTTTAATGATAGTGCTGACTTTACTTTTTCTTTTATGCACTGCGATAAAGATGGAAAGATCCGTATGGATTGTTCAAGTGCTTATGCCATGGCTTGACTAATTGCACTTAAAGATCAGTATGATATCGCATTTGGAAATGATACTGATTTTGAT
>JBASAI010000050.1:0-15751 GCA_049650525.1 Arcobacteraceae bacterium | reverse complement strand
GTTTAAAAATGCAGAAGAAAATAGGGATAGATTTTTTCCATATTCTACTGATGAGGAACTCAAAAATAATATCCAAAAAGATGTTAAATTTGAAGACTTTTCAATGGGTAACTATGCATTTAATATACAAGGGCAATACTCATATAATGAGATCAAAGATTTTCCACCATATGAAGAACTCATAGAAAAAGGTGAAGAGATTTATGACGAAAATAAAGCTCTTCAAGCATGTTTTCCTGATACTACTATTTCTGGTGATTATCCATTTTTTGATCAATCAAAAAAAGAGGTTGTTACACTTACATCTGCAATAAATGCATGTATAACAAATTCTGGCGAAAAAGCATGGAATGAGAAAAAAGGGAAAATGGCATTTGTCCAAGCTTTTTTTGCAGCTACTACAACAGAAGCAGAGAAAAAAGTAAATATCAAGATCGAATCTGCTGAAGCTGAAGAAGCGTACAAAAGAGGAAAAGAGTTTTACTATACACAAAGAGGATATCTGAAACTTTCATGTGCAACTTGTCATGTTCAAGGTGCAGGGAAAAGAGTAAGAAATGAAAGTTTATCTCAATTTGTTGGTCAAGTTACACACTTTCCTGTTTATAGATTAAAATGGGGTAAAGATAGTATTGAAAATGGAATTGGAACACTTGAAAGAAGAATGTCTGGATGTGTAAAAGATCAGGGTCAAGTTGATTTAAAATCTGATAGTAAAGAGATGAAAGAGTTAATTTATTTCATGGCATATATGTCAAATGGAATGAAAATTGACGGACCAGATGTAAGAAAGTAAAGGGCAGATATTATGAAAAAATTATATAGCGCAATAGCAGCAACTGGTCTAGCATTGATAGTATCAGGATGTACTAGTAACTCTCTTTCTATAGCAGAGATGGAAAAACTAAATGAAAAACAAATTTGTAATATTGAAGTAAATGGTATTGCAAAGGTATTAGCATCTGCTGAAAAGTACAATGCAGTTGCTAAAGAGCAAAGAGTAGAGTTTAAAAGATTGGGTATGACAACTACTGAATATATTGCTGGTGCAAAAAAAGCTATTGAAACAAATAGTAAAACTGTACCACTTACAAAGAATAAAAAACCTACTAAAAACTCTGTATCTGTATCATATGCAGCACAAAGAGCTTGTAAGTTTGCAGTAAGTGCACTTACTTTAAAAGCAGAAGGTAAAAAAACTTGGAGAGAAGCAGTTCCAGGTGATGGATTCAAATACTAATATCTTCTATTAGTATTTATGAAAGTCAAGATTTTTATCTTGGCTTTTTATAATAGTATATTTCAAATTAAAAAAATATCACTCAAAAGGAAACAAAATGAAAATATTCAAAAAATTATTAATAGCATCAACTATATTAGGTGTTTGTTCTACAGCAAGTTTTGCAGATGTAATGATTTCAAAAGATACTAAGTCTATAGATATGGAATTAAATGGTGACAAATTTACTATTATGAGAAACCAAACAGCTGGAAATACAATTACACCATTATATCAAGTAACTACTAGAGGAATCCCTCAACCAATGGTTTTGGCAGAAGGTTTAGAAACTTTAGGTGAAGCCGAATTTATAGAGTACATGAAAAAAGCACAAACTGATGAAACAATTGCGATCATAGATACGAGAACACCACAATGGTATGAAAAACTTAGAATACCAGGAGCAATTAATGTTCCTTATACTGGTTTTAAAGCAAAATCAAGTGCTGTAGAGATTATGGAATTTGAATTTAATGTAAAAACAAAAGAGGATGGAACTTTAGATTTTTCTGATGCTAAAACTATCGTTGCATATTGTAATGGAAACTGGTGTGGACAAACTCCTGCAATGGTTAAGAATGTGAAATATTCACTTTTAAACATGGGATATCCAGCTTCAAAGATAAAATACTATAGAGGTGGAATGCAAGCATGGACTTCACTTGGATTTACTGTAGTTGGTTCTGAAAAATAAACAATATAGAATAAAAAAGATAATAGGATAAAATATGAGTAAAATGAGCAGAAGAGAATTTGTATACATGATGGCGATGTTAGGAGCTGCTCCTGTATTTGCAAACTCTCACACAAGAATGGTAGATACTGGTAAATCAGATGATTACTACAAATTAAAAAACTTTGGAAATGTACGATTGATGCATATGACTGATAGTCACGCACAATTATTACCAGTATATTTTAGAGAGCCTAGTGTAAATTTAGGTTTTCATACAAACTATGGAAAAGTACCACATATTGTAGGAGATAAACTTTTAGATCATTATGGTATCAAAGGTGATAAGAGACTAGAATATGCTTTTTCATGTGTAAATTTTGAAAAACACGCAGAAGTGATGGGTCGAGTTGGTGGATTTGCACAAATAAAAACAGTGACAGATTACCTACGAAATAATTTTGGTGCTGAAAAAACACTTATGCTTGATGGTGGAGATACTTGGCAAGGAAGCTGGACATCTTTACAAACAAGAGGTAAAGATATGGTTGGGGCTATGAACCTTTTAGGTGTTGATGTAGCTGTTGGACACTGGGAGTTTACTTATAAAGCTGAAGAAGTTTTAGAAAATGTAAAACTTTTAGATGGAGAGTTTTTGGCTCAAAATATCACAGTAAAAGAAGACTCGATGATGATGGGTGTTGAAGCGTATGATGAAGATACAGGACATGCTTTTAAACCATATACAATCAAAGAGATGAATGGAAGTAGAGTTGCTATCATTGGACAAGCATTTCCATATACAACTATTGCAAATCCTCAAAGAAATATTCCTGATTGGTCTTTTGGAATACAAGAAGATACGATGCAAGAACTCGTTGATGAGATCAGAGAAGATGAAAAACCAGATGCTGTAATTGTTTTATCACACAACGGTTTTGATGTAGATAAAAAGATGGCAGAAGTGTGTACTGGAATCGACTTTATTATGGGTGGACATACTCACGATGGTGTACCAGAAGCAGTACCAGTGAAAAATGAAACAGGTACAACATATGTATGTAATGCTGGATCAAATGGAAAATTTTTAAATGTTCTTGATTTAGAGTGTAAAAATGGAAAAGTAGTTGATCATAGATTTACTTTGCTTCCAATTTTTTCTGATATTGTTCCTGAAGATCCAGAAATGAAAAAATATATTGAAAGTGTACGAAAACCATTTCTTACAGAGCTAAATAGAGTTTTAGCTACAACTGATGAAACTTTATTTAGAAGAGGGAATTTTAATGGTTCTTGGGATCAGCTTATTTGTGATAGTTTGATCGAAGTAAAAGGTGCTGATGTATCACTTTCTCCTGGATTTAGATGGGGAACTACTGTTATGCCAGGTCAAGATATCACTTTTGATGATTTGGCTACACAAACAGCACTTACTTATCCAGAAACTTATGTAAGTGAATTTACAGGTGCACAGATTAAAGCAACACTAGAAGATGTAGCTGATAACTTATTTCACGAAGATCCATTTAGACAATCTGGTGGAGATATGGTACGAACAGGAGGAATCTCATATAGAATTAATCCAATGGAATCTGCTGGAAAAAGAATCTCAAATATTACGATGACAAAAACAGGTTTACCTATGGAAGCAAATAAAAAATACAAAGTAGCAGGTTGGTCTACTGTAAATTCTATTGCTCCTGGGAAACCAATTTGGGAAGTGACAGAAGAGTACTTGAAAAATCTTAAACATATCAGTAACTTAAAAGTAGATACTCCAGATATGGTTGGTGTAAAAGGGAACCCGGGTATCGATAATAGATACAACTAAAAAAGGCAAAAGATGAAAACTATAATCAAACTATGTATGAGTACACTTCTGTGTGCTGTATGGTGTACAAACTTATTCGCATCAGATATCGTAACACAATCACAGTGTGACAATAAAGGTGATAACTTCATCTTTGCTGGTGGTGAATGTATAGAGTATTATGTATCAGAATCAGATAAAGAATCAGAAATAAATATTTTAGTGCATGGTACATGGGAAGCTGGTACAAATACTTTGGGAAGATATGCTCCTTTTGCTGATAATCTCTCTATGATGACGGAGATTACAACTATTGCTGTAGCTCTTCCTGGATACTCTGGATCTTCTACAAACAATTTTGAAGCGTTGATTCATAAAGGAACAAAAAATTTAGCAGCTCAAAAAGAATATATAGCTTTTTTATCTGATTTGGTTCAAAAACTAAAAGAGAAGTATGACGCAACAAAAGTAAACTATATAGGTCATTCTGCTGGTGCTTTGATGGGATCAACTTTGACAGGATTTACACCTGGACTTATCACGACTATGACATCTGCTGGAGCTGGATATGATATCCACTCACAAGTAAAAGATAGTGAAGGGTTGATCTCTTTGATTGATTATATTGACAATGTAGATAAAAATACGAAGTTTTTACTTGTGTATGGAACAAAAGATGAAATATCTAAACCAGAAGTTACAAAAGCATATTATGATGCGATGATTAAAAAAGGGTACAACGCAACTTTAGTAAAAGTAGAAAATGCTCCACATTTAGATCTTGATATGAATGATACAACTGTTGATGCGATTATGGAGATGTTAGAAGAGGAATAGATTATTCCTCTTTTTCTTTTATTTGTCGTTCATAATCAAAGAAATCCATAGATTCATATGATTTTGTTTCGATAAATTTTAAAATCTCTTGAAACTTTTTATTATCTCTATAACCTCTTACCATATAAGTCACATAATAATCTTTATCAAAAAATAATACTGTAGGATAAAAGTCTACATCAATACTATTGGCAAAATCTTTTTTAGAATAAGATGTTTTATCAAATACAATAGTTTGAGTATCATCAATTTTAGCATCAACTACAACAAAACTTTTTTCTAATCTTTTTATAACATCTGGATCTTTAAAAGTTCGATTACCCATTCGTGTACAGTATACACAGTTACTCATATGAAAATAAACTGCAACTTGTTTACCTTCTTTTGTTGCATTGTCTATAACAGCATTGAGATTTAACGGCTGTACATTTGCACTAAGTGATGAGATAAATGTAAGTACAATAAGAAAAAAAATTGTAAAGGGTATTTTCATTTGTGATAAATTAATAAGGTGTAACTTCATAATATCCATCTACTTGTTTTTCTATTAAGTCTGCGACACCTGCTTGAACATAGTTCAAATTATCTATAAAATCTTTTTCAGTCCATTTCATAGTTTCCATAGTGTTTTTACACGCTACAAACTCTACATCATAATCCATAAGAGAAGAAATTCTTGAAAGAGTATGTAAATCATAATCTTTTTTTAAAACTCTCATCCCTTTTCCATATGCTACTACAGCTATTTTGAGAGATTCTGGCGGATACTCTTTGAGTACATTATATATTGAACCCAATATATGGTTTACTGTTTCTTCATCGGCAACATGTAATTTTATGACCCATTTTCTAGGCTCCATAAAGTCAGGCTGTGGATCACTAAATGTCATCTGCGCATATGAGATAACAACAGTGAGCATTAGAATAAGTAGTTTTTTCATTTTATTTCCTTGCTATTTTAAATATATTTGATTATATACTAGATAATATAAAAAGAGTATGATAGAGTTTAAATATTATTTGATATAATATGGGAAATTTAACCTAGATAAGGACAAACATGAAAAAACTTTTTTTAATTATTGGAGCACCAGGTAGTGGTAAAACAACAGATGCAGAATTAATTGCTGCAAAACATGAGGGTATCACTCATTATAGTACTGGTGATATGTTTAGAGCAGAAGTTGCAACTGGAAGTGAACTTGGTAAAAAAATTGATGGGTATGTAAGTGCTGGAAATTTAGTGCCTATTGATATCGTTATCAAAACAATTGTAACTGCTATCAAAAATGCACCAACACCAACTGTTGTAATCGATGGGTATCCAAGAAGTGGTGAGCAGATGGAAGAACTAGATAAATATCTAGTAAATGAACCAGAAGTAGAACTAGTAAATGTTATTGAAGTAGTTGTATCTGAAGAAGTAGCGTGTGATAGAGTTCTTGGTCGTGCAAGAGGAGCTGATGATAATGTTGATGTATTTAATAACAGAATGAAAGTATATACAGAGCCATTAGCTGAGATTCAAGCTTTTTATGAAGCAAAAAGTTTATTAACAAAAATAGATGGAGAAAGAACTATTGAAGAGATTGTTGACGAAATGGATGCATTCGTTCAAAGTAAAATCTAAATGAATTTTTATTCGGTAATAATCGGAACTGAATTGTTAAATGGACGTCGATGCGATGCCCATTTTGCATTTCTAAACAATGAGCTTCTAAAAAGAGGGTGGGAGCAAAAAGCTAGCTTTGTGATCAAAGATGAGCCACCTTTTATCGAAGATATTTTTAGACTTGTTCAAAATGATCCAGATGGTGTGATGTTTTGTTTTGGTGGGATTGGATCTACTCCTGATGATTATACACGACAATGTGCTGCAAATGTCTTTACAAATGGTAAGATGGAACAAAATAAACTTGTAGAAAAATGTATCATTGATCAGTTTGGTGATGATGCCTATCCATATCGTATCAATATGGCATATTTACCAGTGAATGCAAAACAGTTAAAAAATGTAGTCAATAATGTACCAGGATTTTCTTTAAAAGGAAAGTATTTTTTTACTCCAGGTTTCCCAACGATGGCACATAGTATGGTAGTAGAAGCTTTAGATACATTTTATCCAAAAAATAAAGAGAAATTTAGATACTTTTTAAAAGCACAATGTAGTGAAAATGACCTTATTGATATCATGAAACTTATGCCAGATAAAATTGATTTTTCTTCATTGCCTCAAATCAAGGACGATAAAAGGTCAGTGGTTATTTCAGTGGGATCATATGATAAAGAAGAAGCAAAATACTTTTTTGGTCTATTTGAGGAACAGTTAAAGCAAAAAAATATACCATTCATTTTAGAAGATTCTTAATTTTTATCTTCTAAAATAAAATACTGTGTTTTTTAAGATGTTCGGATTGGATTTCTAAGTTCATTTCATTTTTTGGAACATCTGAAGTATCTGTAAATACTTCGTCTTTGCCATTGAGTTTTTGTGTAAAAACTTCTTTTGGTTGTATAAATTTACGGTCTATTTCAGGATGAAGTTTGATCCAATTACGATAAAAATATGCAAATGCAGGCCCAGCAGTTCTTCCCCCTGTCTCTCTTCTTCCCATTGGTTTATTATCATCATTTCCATACCACACTATTGTTTGTAGTGATGGTGAATATCCACAAAACCACGCATCTATATTATTGTTTGTAGTACCTGTTTTTGCTACAGTTTCAATATCTTTTACTCGACCATTTCTTCCTGTACCATTCGTTACAACTTCACGCAATATTGAGGTCATAAGGTATGTTTGAGAAGGGGACATTATATATTGTTCCTCTGTTTCAAAAATTATTCTTTGATCATATCGATTTGTTAGAGATGAAACAAGGTATGGTTTTACCATAATTCCATTATTTGAGAATATAGTGAACTTTTCGCTTAAATCAAGAGGTGAAATCCCAAAACTTCCTAGCGTGATAGATAAGTCAAAAGGGATATTCTCAAATCCATATCGTAATAATTCTTTATGCAAAACATCGATACCTATATCAGTAACAAGATTAATAGTAGCTAGATTACGAGAGTGAACAAGTGCATATCTTAAACTCACTAATCCTTTAAAGTTTTTTTCATAATTTTTAGGCTGCCAGATCTTTTCTTCATTTTCATTAGTATTGTACTTATATGTTCGTGAAATATCGACAAGATTACTTGCTGTTGAATAACCAAGGTTTAATGCAACTTGATATATAAATGGTTTGATAGAACTTCCTGGTTGTCTTATACTTTGCCTTGCTCTATTAAATGAAGAAGTTTTATAATCTATTCCTCCAACCATTGACAATATTGCACCAGTGTGATTTTCTAGAACAATGATTGCTCCATTAAGTGTTTTTGTAGTACTTTCTTCTGTATCGACTTTTGTATCTCTTTGAATAATTTTATCATAACCAAATTTCAAAGCATTTTTAGCGATCTTTTGTGCTTCAAGATCTACTGTTAATTCAATTTTATATCCACCCGTGTAGAGATCTGGTACATCATTTTTTAATTCATTGATTGCAGTATCTAAAATATAAGGTGCTTTATTTTGAGATAATGTATCATTAAAAACAGTAGGTATATAATTTATTGAGTTTTCATACTCTGTTGAGCTTATCCATCCGAGAGTATTTAATCTTTTGATGACTTGATTGCCTCTAATTAATGAATATTTCAAATTTTTTGTAGGATCATAGAAGCTTGGTGCTCTTGGCAGTCCAACTAAAATTGATATCTCTTTTAAATTGAGTTGATCGAGTTCTTTACCAAAATAGCCACGAGCTGCAGTTTTTATACCATAATATCCATGTCCAAAATAAACTTGATTGAGGTATCGTTCTAAAATTTCTTCTTTACTTAATAATGATTCTAATCGTAAGGATAAAAGAATTTCTTTAATTTTTCGCATAATTTTTTTATCTCTTGTAAGAACCATTGTTTTTACAAGTTGTTGGGTTAAAGTACTTGCTCCTTCTACGAGACCCATAGCTTTAATATCTTTTATAATAGCTCGTAATATAGCATCAATATTAATTCCGTTATGTTCGAAGTAATTTGTATCTTCAATTGCAACGAGTGCTTCTATGATTCGCGGAGGGATATCATTGTATTTAGTATATAATCTATTTTCTTTATCAAATATATTTCCAAGATGCACACCGTTTTTATCAAAAAATTGGGTAGTTAATCTAGGCTTATAATCAACAATTCTATCAACATCAAATCGAATTTGAGAATATAGTATAATCAGTGCAATAAGTACTGATACCATTATGGCAATCATAAGTATGAAGAATTTTTTTATCATAATCGAAACTCTCTATTTTTGAAATTACTTGTTATAAGTTGTTGTGTGTATCTATTTTTGGAATTTTCTAATATATTGCTAGTTTTACCACTTTCACAAATCGTACCATCTTTTAAAATCACAATATTTGTACAAATATCTTTGATGGAATCGATATCATGACTTACAAAAATAAGTAAAAATTGCAGTTTCTTTTGTAACTTTTTTAAAATACTCAAAATACTTCGTTTACTTTCATGATCCAAAGCCGTTGTTGGTTCATCTAAGAGTAAAAGTTGTGGATTTTTACTCAGTGCAATAGCAATCACCACTCTTTGAAGTTGTCCACCACTAAGCTGAGATGGAAACTTGTTTTTAAAAGCTAGATCAAGATTTACTAATTGAAGCAATTCATCTATTTTCTTTGTGTCACAAAAAAACTGTTTTCCTATTTTTGTGATGGGAGAGAGTGAAGTAAATGGATTTTGTGGAATAAATCCTATGTTTTGATGATTTAAAGGAAAGCCACAAGTATAGTCAAACTTTACATCGAGTTCTTTTGGAGACATATTTAAAAGTGTTTTTAATGTCAAAGATTTTCCACTTCCACTTTGCCCCACAAGCGCTAATGAATCTTCAATAACAATAGGAGTATTGTTTTTTGTTAAATCTACTAGCTTTTTATTTTTATGCGTAAGAGACAAGGTGTTAATGATTAATTTTGACATATCAAACGCTTATACTAAAGCTCCATCCATCTCATCTGGTATTGGTATATTCATCAGTTTAAGTACCGTTGGTGCGATATTATTAAGAGCTCCTTGGGAGACTGTTTTAACATCATCGGCTAAAACAAAACAATATACATCTCCAACAGTATGATTTGTAAGTGTTTTCCCATTTTCATCTTTCATCATTTCACAGTTTCCATGATCACTTGTTAGTATAACACTATAGTCATTTTCACGAGCTTTTTTGATGATGATGCCTAGCTCAAAATCAACAGCTTCTACAGCCTTTATAGCTGCCTCATACACACCTGTATGTCCGACCATATCGCCATTCGCAAAGTTGACAACGATAAAATCAACATTTTCATCGATACCATTTTGTACAGCTTTTGAGACTTCAGGTGCTGACATCTCTGGTTTTTGATCATAAGTATCGACTTTTGGTGAGGGTATGAGAACTCTTTGTTCATTTGTAAATGGCTCTTCAATTCCACCATTAAAAAAGAATGTAACATGCGCGTACTTTTCTGTTTCTGCTGTATGAAGCTGTTTCAAATTATGATTGGCAATCACTTCACTTAGTGTATTTGTAGGAGCAACTTTTGGAAACATCACAGGCAATGGAAGATTTTTATCATATTGTGTCATAGTTGCGATATTAAGTTTTATATTTTCTCTTTCAAATTCATTAAACTCTTTATTTGCTATTGCATTACTCAACTCTCTTGCTCTATCGCTTCTAAAGTTTGCAAAAATAACTCCATCATTTTTTTTGAAACCTTGATATTCATTAAAAGATATTGGCTCTATAAACTCATCATATATCTCCTCTTGATATTGATTTTGGATATATTTAGATGGAGTTTCTTTTACTAGCGTTTTTGCAGATACTATTTGATCATATCCTTTTTGGATTCTTTCCCAGTTATTATCTCTGTCCATTGAATAGTATCGTCCGCTAAGAGTTGCTATTTTGATTGTTTCATTACAAATTGCTTCGATTTTAGTGAGATAACTATTTGCACTATCTGGTGCTACATCTCTTCCATCGGTTATAAGATGTAAAAATACTTTTTTATCATTTTGTTCTGCAATTTGTGCCAATGCTATAATATGGTTGATATGAGAATGCACACCACCATCACTTAATAATCCAATAATATGAATATTATTTGAAGTGTGTATAATATTTTTTAATACCTCATTATTTTTTAGAGTATCATCTTTAATAGCTAAATTTACTTTTACTAAATCTTGATACAGCACTCTACCAGAACCTATGCTCATATGACCAACTTCACTATTTCCCATTTGACCATTTGGTAAACCTACATATTCTCCGTATGTTTTAATCAAAGAATGGGGAACATTTTCAAATAAGTTTTTATATGTTGGTTTGTTTGCATTACAAAATGCATTGAACTCACATGAACTGTTGTGACCTATACCGTCAGTGATTATTAATAAAGCTTTTTTTGTACTTGACATTTAATTTATTACCTTTTTTGGCTAATTTAGATAAAATTCTTTTTTATTTAATATTATATACTAACATATATCTACTTCAAAAAGGTTAAACATTGTTTTATTGGTTTTACAGACATTTAGAGATAAATATTTTTCAATATATCTCAATACGAGCGGGACTTGGGTTCTTTATTGCATTTTTTTTGACGGTATATCTTTTACCGAAATTTATCAAATGGGCAAAAGCTAAGAAAGCAAATCAACCGATTTATGCACTTGCACCTGATTCTCATCAAGCGAAAGTAGGAACTCCAACCATGGGTGGAGTAGTTTTTGTAGTAACAACATTAGTTGCAACAATATTAACAGCAAAATTAAATAATGTATATGTTCTTGGTGGAATTGTAACCATTTTTTTATTTTGCCTTATTGGTGTTAAAGATGATTTATCAAAGATAATGAAAAATAAAAACGATGAGGGACTGAGTGCTAAAATGAAGATCATATTACAAGTAATTGCATCGTTTTTTGTGATCTCATTACTGTTTTATGCTGATCATCCCACTTCTTTGTATATCCCTTTTCACAAAAATGCATTATTTGATATGGGATTTTATGCGATAGTTTTTTGGACTTTAGTGATGATTGCCAGTACAAATGCTGTGAATCTCACAGATGGATTAGATGGTTTGGCTACAGTTCCTTCAGTGATTGCATTTTTTACTTTATCTTTAATCGTTTATATAACTGGACACGCGATTTTGAGTGAATATTTACTCTTACCAAATATCAAGCTTGTAGGGGAATTATCCATAGTGGGAGCTTCATTTATGGGCGCGCTTATCGCATTTTTATGGTTCAACTCTCATCCTGCAGAAGTGTTTATGGGTGATAGTGGAAGCTTAACAATTGGTGGATTTATGGGATATTTAGCCATTGTAGGAAAAAGTGAAATATTACTTTTAGTGGTTGGATTTATATTTGTACTTGAAGCTTTCTCTGTGATATTGCAAGTAGGAAGTTTTAGATATCGTAAAAAAAGAATATTCTTAATGGCACCGATTCATCATCATTTTGAAAAAAAAGGTTGGACTGAAAATAAGATCATTGTAAGATTTTGGATTATTGCGTTTATGACAAATCTTATTGCCTTAGCAAGTTTAAAAATTCGATAACAAAGTAGGAGAAACTATGAGAATATTAGGAAAAGGGCAAACTGCGCTTTCTATAAAAGAGATTTATAGTGACGCTGTTTTGTATGATGATAGTGATAAACAGCGGTATGATTTTAGCTCAGATGAAATAACAGTTGTAAGCCCAGGTATTCCTCCTCACAATGAACTTGTCCAAAATACGAAGAATATAATAAGTGAATATGATCTGTTTTATAAAGAGATGCCATTTTCCATTTGGATAAGTGGAACAAATGGAAAAACAACCACAACACAGATGCTCCAACATCTTTTAGAAGATAAGGGAAGTGTTTGTGGAGGTAACATAGGAACGCCTCTTGCAAAGCTTTCTAGAGATGCAAAGATATGGATATTGGAAACTTCCTCTTTTACCCTTCATTATACGAGAAAAACAAAACCAAATATCTATATACTCTTACCTATCAGTGATGATCATGTTTCGTGGCATGGGAGTTTTGAAGAGTATGAACAGTCAAAACTCAATCCTTTGGATAATATGACAAATGAAGATACAGCGATCATCCCTATAAAATATAAAGAGTATAAATCGAATGCAAATATAATATATTATGAGAAAAGCGAAGATCTAGAAAAATATTTTAAGCTTGATAGAAAACGAATAAATTTTAAAGAGCCTTTCTTGATGGATGCGTTATTGGCACTTGCAGCTGAAAAATTGTTATTTCAAGAGGTAAACTATACTTTGATCAATAGTTTTGTTCAAGATCCTCATAAATTAGAAGAGTTTTGTGATCGTCAAAATAGATTATGGGTAGATGATAGTAAAGCTACAAATCTTGATGCAACGATACAGGCTGTTAAAACATATAAAGATAAGAAAATGTATCTTATCTTAGGTGGTGATGATAAGGGGGCTGATCTCAATCCTTTATTCGAGGAACTTTGTAGATATGATCTAAATATCTTTTTAATAGGAAAAAATACAGAGAAACTGTATGAAATTTCAAATAAATACAATATAAAATCAATTAAATGCTATGATTTAGAAAAAGCAGTAAGCCTGATTTCAGTACTAGAGAATGCCGATAAGAGTAGTGTTGGACTACTTTCTCCTGCTGCTGCTTCTTTAGATCAATTTAGTTCATATAAAGAAAGAGGAGAAAGATTTAAAGAATTTGTAAACTCTTTATAATATTAAGGTTAAATTAAGTAGTTGATGTGTATAATTCTGCCACAAAACAAACAAGCGGCTCGATAGCTCAGTCGGTAGAGCAAAAGACTGAAAATCTTTGTGTCGACAGTTCGATTCTGTCTCGCGCCACCACTTATTTGTTTTTATGCTTCAGTAGCTCAGCTGGTAGAGCAGCTGATTTGTAATCAGCAGGTCGTAGGTTCAAATCCTATCTGAAGCTCCATTTTATTGTTGACGTGTTTATCTTAAATAGATTAATGCATACCAGTTTATATTGGTGAGATTGGAGAGTGGTCAAATCCTTCGGATTGTAAATCCGACGCCTAGGCTTCGAAGGTTCAAATCCTTCTCTCACCACCATTTAAATTGCGGGAGTAGCTCAGTTGGCTAGAGCCTCTGCCTTCCAAGCAGATTGTCGCGAGTTCGAGTCTCGTCTCCCGCTCCATTAGAAATTACACTGGAAGCTGAGTTATATCTGACATTTCAATAGCTCATCTATACACAATAATATTTTATTAAATCCAATGTAATCATTACAATTTTATTTTTAATTTAGGTTAATTATAATATAATTCGCCCACGTAGCTCAGGGGTAGAGCACTTGCTTGGTAAGTAAGAGGTCGTAAGTTCAAGTCTTATCGTAGGCTCCACTTATAAACGAGTTAAAAAATCAAAATTATCTCTTTGAATAGATTAGCTAAAGGCTTATCTACTCAGAGAGTAACAAAAACTTTAAGGAAAAATTATGGCAAAAGAAAAATTCGAACGAAGCAAACCGCATGTTAACATCGGTACAATTGGTCACGTTGACCACGGTAAAACTACATTAACAGCAGCTATTTCAGCAGTATTAACTGCTAAAATGGGTGGAACAATGATGGATTATGATGCGATTGATAACGCACCAGAAGAAAGAGAAAGAGGGATTACTATTGCTACTTCTCATATTGAGTATGAAACAGAAACTAGACACTACGCACATGTTGATTGTCCAGGCCATGCGGATTATGTTAAAAATATGATTACAGGTGCTGCTCAAATGGATGGTGCTATTTTAGTTATTGCATCTACAGATGGTCCTATGGCACAAACAAGAGAGCATATTCTTTTATCTAAACAAGTTGGTGTACCTTACATCGTTGTTTTCATGAATAAAGAAGATCAATTAGATGACGAAGATAAAGAAGAGATGTTAGAATTAGTTGAAATGGAAATCAGAGAATTACTTTCTGAGTATGAATTCCCAGGTGATGATACTCCAATTATTGCGGGATCTGCATTCCAAGCACTTGAAGAAGCTAAAGCTGGTAACTTTTCTATTTGGTCTGAAAAAATTATGGAATTAATGGATGCTGTTGATACATATATCCCAACTCCTACAAGAGAAACAGATAAACCATTCTTGATGCCTGTTGAAGATGTTTTCTCAATTGCTGGTCGTGGTACAGTTGTTACTGGTGCTATCTCTCAAGGTACAATTAAATTAGGTGAAGAAGTTGAAATCGTTGGATTAAAAGATACAGTTAAAACTACAGTTACTGGTATTGAAATGTTCAGAAAAGAGATGGATTTTGCTGAAGCTGGTGATAATGCAGGTCTTTTACTAAGAGGTATCAAAAAAGAAGATGTTGAAAGAGGTCAAGTATTAGTTGTTCCTGGTTCAATTACTCCACATACAGAATTTAGATGTGAAGCATATATTCTTTCAAAAGAAGAAGGTGGTAGACATACTCCATTCTTTAGCGGATATAGACCACAATTTTATGTAAGAACAACAGATGTTACTGGTTCTTGTGTACTTGCTGAAGGTGTTGAAATGGTTATGCCTGGTGATAATGTTGAAATGACAATTACACTTGTATCTCCTGTTGCACTTGAAAAAGGTACTAAGTTCGCTATTAGAGAAGGTGGTAGAACTGTTGGTGCTGGTGTTGTTGCTGAGATTCTTAAGTAGTCTTTGATGGGTGATAGAATAAAAATTGGATTAAAATGTGAAGAAAGTGGAGACATTAACTACACAACTATGAAAAATCCAAAAACTCATAGCGAAAAATTTGAAGTAAAAAAGTATAGTCCAAGACTAAAAAAACATACAACACATAAAGAGATTAAGTTAAAATCGTAATTTTTATTAAAAAGAAAATCAGAAATGGTTTTCTTTTGTTGTCTTCTGTAAATATAGGCCAATAGCTCCAATGGTAGAGCACCGGATTCCAAATCCGGGTGCTGGGGGTTCGAGTCCCTCTTGGCCTGCCATTACTATATAATAGTACTAAGTATTAAGAG
>JBASAI010000049.1:0-4707 GCA_049650525.1 Arcobacteraceae bacterium | reverse complement strand
CCATTTATATCATATTCGTTGAAGATAAACTCTACAAGTTCACGATTACAGATATCACCTTTGATGAACTTATATCGTGGACTTGATTCGCACTCTTTTAGATTTTCCAAATTACCTGCGTAAGTTAAAAGGTCTAAATTAATTAGGTTATATTCTGGATATTTTTCCAAGAAATATGGTACAAAGTTACTACCTATGAAACCTGCTGTTCCTGTTAATAATATATTCTTTTTCATTTAGTTTCTTTCTCTCATTACTTTTAAACATTTATCCAAACTATCTTTCCAATATGGAATAGTTATATTAAATTCTTTTTTTATTTTTGATTTATTTAAAAGTGAATAATGTGGTCGCTTCGCAGGCGTAGGGTGCCCCACTTTGCCTTTAGGCACGGGAGCATCGGCATTTAGTGCCAGATATTCAAATGTCTCAATTGGATTAATATCACATTCAATCTTTGCCATCTTCATAATCTCTTTTGCAAAATCATACCAACTCAAAACACCTTCATTTGAATAGTTATATAGAGCTACTTTATCATTTTTGATATTTGGAACGATATCTAAGATTGTTTTTGCTAAATCTCTTGCGTATGTAGGAGTCCCTACTTGATCGAAGATAATCCCTAGTTCGTCTTTAACGTTTCCAAGTTTAATCATCGTTTTTACGAAGTTGTTTCCAAAAGATGAATACACCCATGAAGTTCTGATGACGATTGAATTATGTGGATTGATCTTTATCATCTCATTTTCGCCGTCTCGTTTTGTTTTTCCATAAACTGATTGTGGGTTTGTTTGGTACTCTTCACAGTATGGTTTATAGTTTGTTCCATCAAATACATAATCTGTAGAGATATGAATCAGTTTGATATCTAACTCATCAGATACGATAGAGAGTTTTTTTACTGCTTTTCGATTGATAAGATCAGCATTTTCTACATCTGTTTCTGCTTTATCTACAGCTGTATATGCAGCACAGTTTATGATCGCATTGATACTATTGTTTTGACAATATTCTTTTATATTATCTTTGTTTGTGATATCTATATTTGTTCTATTTGTGAAGAAGAAGTTATACTCATAGTTTGAAGATAGTTCTTGCAGTTCTGAACCTAATTGTCCATTTGAACCTGTTACTAAAATATTAAGCATAATAATCTACTCCGTATTCAAACAGATCATCTGTTTCATTGAGTTTTGGTTGTTTTGTATCTTTTGGTGAGAGATTGAGTTCATTATGATTTAAAATCCAGTCGATATCTAAATCTTTATCATCAAACGCTATGCCTCTATCATTTTGTGGACTATAATAATTATCTACTTTATAAGCAAAAGTCGTATCATCTTCTAGTACGATAAATCCATGAGCAAAACCTCGTGGTACTAAAAGCTGTTTTTTATTTTCACCTGATAGTTCTACTGCGACATGTTGTCCAAATGTAGGAGAATTTTTTCTGATATCTACAGCTACATCCAAAACTCGACCTTGTATAACTCGTACTAGTTTGGTTTGAGCAGCAGGATGGAGCTGATAGTGAAGACCTCGAAGAACACCTTTTGAGCTTTTAGATTCGTTATCTTGACAGAAGTTGATTTTGTATCCCAAAAACTCTTCAAGCATATCTGCACGAAATGTTTCGACAAAATATCCTCTCTCATCTCCATGTACTTTTGGCTCTACTATTACTACATCTAGTATATTTGTTCGTGTGAAGTTCATTTAATTTACTCTTCGTGGCTGATTTGCACGACTTATCAAGTATTGACCATATTGATTCTTTTTCAAAGGTTCTGCAAGTTCTAAAAGTTTTTCTTTAGAGATATATCCCATCTCATACGCTATCTCTTCAAGACACGCTACTTTTAAGCTTTGTCTATTTTCTATCGTTTGGATAAACTGAGATGCTTCTAAAAGTGATTCGTGTGTACCAGTATCTAGCCACGCATATCCTCTTCCCATAAGTTCTACTTTGAGTCTATTTTCATT
Organism: Arcobacteraceae bacterium; assembly: GCA_049650525.1. GTDB lineage: Bacteria > Campylobacterota > Campylobacteria > Campylobacterales > Arcobacteraceae > JAIOSF01. Next base: position 2,721 of record JBASAI010000049.1, on the reverse strand, counting down.
AAGATAGTCTTGATTTAGTGTTGTGATCTCTAGTTCACCACGATCAGATGGTTTTACATTTTTTGCTTTTTGTACGACATCATTTGGATAAAAGTAGAGTCCTATTACTGCGTAGTTTGATTTTGGTTCAGTTGGTTTCTCTTCTATGCTTGTCACATTACCAGCAGCATCAAACTCGGCTACTCCATATCTTTCTGGATCTTTTACATAGTATCCGAAAACTGTAGCTTTATTTTCAGCTTCAGCATTTTTTACACTTTGTGCTAAAAGCTCAGTGAGTCCATGTCCATAAAAAATATTATCTCCTAGAACCAAACAGGCATCATCCCCATCTAAGAACTCTTCCCCTAAAGTAAAAGCTTGTGCTAGTCCATCTGGACTTGGTTGTTCTATGTATGAAAACTTCATTCCTAGATCACTTCCATCACCTAAAAGCTCTTCAAATCGTGGAAGATCTGTAGGTGTGGAGATGATAAGCACTTCTTTGATACCTGCAAGCATCAAAACTGAAAGTGGATAATACACCATCGGCTTATCATATATCGGTACAAGTTGTTTACTTACCCCTTTTGTGATTGGGTAGAGTCGTGTACCACTTCCTCCTGCTAGTATTATACCTTTCATAGTATTTTCCTTATTAAATTACTTTTACTACTAAAAAGTCCTATAAATAAAACAAATAGAACTATTGTAAATTGTTTAAACCATAATGGTTCTGCCATACAGCTCACAAAAAATATTGTGATAAATAATATTGATAATTTTTTTATCTCATCATTGTATATCTTCAAAGTGATTATACTATATATAATATTCAATAATAAAATAAAACCTATCAATCCTGTCTGTATCAAAACCATCAAAAATTGATTGTGTGCGTGATGTGATACTATGAACTCTTTTGTCTGTTGAGATATAGGGTAATCGTTCTTTTCTACATAATAATGTACGATCGTTTCATAATCACCCAACCCAACCCCTATAAGTGGATGCTCTTTGACAACATCATAAGTGATCATCCAATATACGACTCGTATTCCCCAAGAACTATCAAAATTATTTTCTTTCATTAAATTGATATCATTGATAGCATGACTTACTCTGTTTTGAAATGTATCACTCATAGTATAAGCTCCACCATAAATAGAGACTAATAAAATCGTACCTATAAAAAAAGATTTTATTGAAGGTTTGAGATATAAAAATAGCATCACTACTATTCCTGCTAATAAAGCAACTTGTCCCGTTCTCCCTTGTGTCAAAAAAAGATTTCCAGTGGTTGAAAGAAAAAATAAAAAAATAAAAAGTTTTTGTTGTACTGTAAAATCTTTTGAAAATAGCCTACTCAAAAGTAAAAGCGATGTAAATGCCATAAAAATACTATAATCTATCCAAAACATAAATGGACTAGGATTGGATACCGTTGCATTTTTAAAAGTCCAAAGCTCAAAATAGACCCCATATGCTATGATTTCACTTACAAACATACCCAATAAAAATGCCGTTATTATATTCTTAATATCTTTTTTTTGTATCACTGTAGCAATGATAAAAAGAACCGTCCAATAGCCATATAGTCTTAAAAAAGAGAGTCCTTCCGCTTTATCTTGGGTCCATAAAAGTGATAGTGCTGCAAAAATAAGAAAAAGTGCAATAGATTTTAACACCCTATTTGTAACTATTTGGCTCAATGTATATTTAAAATTTCCCTCTACAATCCAAACAATTGCAATAAACCCCATCAATACACTAATAGCAGCTCGTGAAAGAGGTAAAGTAAAAGCAAAAGCAATTATCACATAAAAATATATTCTAGGATAATCAAAGTTTTTCATACGCAACTATTTCCAATTATTTTCTTTACACGCTTTTATATACTCAACTAAATTAACTCTTGGCTCCCAACCTAAGGCTCTTGTCTTATCACTTATCACACTCGCTACCATACGATTGCCTTTTCGTGATGGAAGCATCTCTATTTCTGCTCCATACATTTGAGCTACTTCCAAAATACTATATCCATGGGGATTGCCTATGCCATATTCATCACCGTGACCATTTTCTCCTATAAGAATCAAAGCATCAACAGTATCATCAATATGCGTAAAATTTCTTTTTTGCGTTCCTGGGCTTACAATAGTAAGTGGTTCTTGATTTTTCATCTTCTCTTTAAAAAGTGCTATAAGTGTTGCATATTTTCCTGTTTGTATCTCTCTTGGACCATATACATTGTAAAAATATGTTATCACATACTCAATATCGAACCATTTTCCATAATTTTGTACGAGTTGCGTATTTGAGGATTTACTCCAAGCATAAGGGCTTGCATCAGCATTTGCCCCTTCATCTCCAAACTTTGTACTACTTCCTGCATATAAAATTTTACACTTATGTTTCCGAACAAATTCCAACACCTGTAAAGTACCATTTTTATTAAATTCTAAAACTTTTTCTATATCATCAAAACTTTGCTCAACTCGTGAATATTCACCAAGATGATACACCATATGAGGGATAAAAGAAACCAATGAAAAGATATCTAAAGTACTTCCCTTTATATAAGTAACATTTGCAACATGATTAGTAACACTTCCTGTAAAATAGTTATCCAAAGAATAAACATCATTTTTACTATCTTGAGCCAATCGTTCACATAAATGACTCCCAACAAATCCAGCTCCACCAGTTACGAGTATCTTTTTTTCATTCACTATATATCCC
>JBASAI010000048.1:0-6474 GCA_049650525.1 Arcobacteraceae bacterium | reverse complement strand
ATACTATACTGTTGTAATAATCGCTCCCAACCTATAAGTTTTTTATCTTTCCAGTTTCCATACGCTCTTCGTATATTTACTGTTCCGTATTTTGAAATATCATTAAAAATATCTTCTGCATATTTATGGCTTACATTGTCACAATCTATTAAAATAGAGATGTTTTTTTGTTCGTTCATCATGGTTTTACTATTTCTTTCTTTATGTTTATTAATTTAAATTGTATAATTGATCTATATTAAAGAATAAATAATTTTTTTAATATATCATTATCAGCGGTTTTGGCATTTTTAAGTTCAAAAATAACTTTTCCTAATGCAATTTTATGTTCTTGAGTTAAAATGTCTGGAGAATTTTTGCGTATTTCCTGAATGTTTTTTCTTGTTTTTTCAATCAATTGTTCTTTTTCATCCATTTTAAATCCTCTTACTTTCCTAAATTGTAACATAAGGTATCTGTGTTTACAATCTGTTAATAGATTCATTAGTTATAAAATGATAAAATTAATATGCTATACAAGTATCATCGTAGTGCATTAAAAAGGGTAAAATCAAAATGTTTAAAAAATTGTTTAAAAGAGACTTTACAAATAAAAATTTTACTGCTGAACTTATGGCTGAACTTCCAAGAGAGAAATGGTTGGAAGAAGCTTTAGAAAGTAAAGAAATTGATATAAATTTTACTGATTCAAAAAACAATACATTTTTGATGCATTCATTAAAAAAAGCAAATTATAAAGCTGCTTTATGGCTTATTGATCATGGTGCAGACCCTAGTATAGCGGACCTTGACAATAAAACAGCTATCGATATAGCAATTCAAAAAGACAAAATTGCAATTGTTGAAGAGCTTTTAAAAATGAAAAAACTTGATATCGATCAAAAAGATAAATATGGAAGAAGTTTACTTCAAAATATTGTGGTTTCTGGAAATCATAAAATGGCAGAACTACTTATTAAATGTGGTGCAGATATCAATACCCTTGATAACAAAGGAAAACACATTTTGTATGATGCATTATCATACGGTGATCCTGTTTTTGTAAGACAATTACTTGCTTATAAACATATTGAATTGAACCATATCGACGAAGATGGTAATACTCTGATGCAACATCCACAAATAGAACAGAATGATACATTAGCAGAAAGTTTACTTATAGCAGGAAGTGATCCAACAATTCTCAATGCAAAAGGAGAATCATATCTCTATAAAACAGCTTTACGAGGACAGGAAGCAGATCATATCATAGATGTTGCACTAGAAAATGGTGCAAATGTAAATGCACACACACTCAATAACAATACAATTATGATGGAACTTTTTCAAAAAGCATTAGCAATACCTCAAAAAGAAAATAAATATCGAAAGTCATATATACAAACTATAACTAAAATGCTCAAACACAATGGTGATATAAATGCGCTTGATGAAAAAGGTGAATCTGGATTATTTGAAGCAGTAAGAAAACGAGACTTAGAACTCATTCTTTTTTTATTAGATGCAAAAATAGATGTAAATATACAAAATCCTCAAGGTGAAACTGTTTTAGAAAAATTAATATATTCAGGTATGGAACATTCATCAATTATCAAACTACTCCTCAAAAATAATATTAATCCACTTTTAAAAAACAAATCTGGAAAAACAATCTATGAGTTATTAAATAATCTTATTTTACATAAAGAAAAAAATCTTGAACTTGAAGATAGATCACTTCTCCCACTTTTTGATCCAGATGCTCTCTATATAAATGTAGTACATCTTCTTTTAGAGAATGAAGAAGTACCAGAAGGCAAGGAGTTCATACTAGAAATACTTGATTCAGTTGGTGATCCGCTCTTTTTTAAGCCTCTTATGAATGATAATTTTGCGTTATTCAGTCTCTATACAAAATACGAAATAAATATCCATCAGCTCAATATTCACCAATTAAATAAACAACACTATAATATCTTTTTTGCCTATGTTCTTCGTGTCTTTGAAAATAATGTTGCAACATCATTGGTATGTAAAAACTTTCAGACAAATATCAGTAGTCTTATAAGTAGAAAAATAGATAAAGAATATAGAGATTCATTGGGCTGGTCGATAGTACAAAAAGTGATCTCTACAAAATGTAATATAAAACTATTTAAAATTTTAACAGATGTAGTAAAGTTTGATTATACAATAGGTGATAATTTAGGTAGAACTGCTATTCATAATGCAGTTTGGCAAGATAATAAAGAAGTGATCAAAATCATACACTCTCATAGTCAAAAAATCATCAATATAAGTGATATCTATGCCATTACACCTATTTATTATGCAGCATTGTTAGGAAACAAAGAGCTTGTAAAACAGTTTTTTGATCTTGGATCAAATATCACTATTAGTGGGAAGATTAGTCCAAGAGCTATCAAAAAATTTAAACCAATGTTAAAAAACCTTCCAAAACTCACACTCAAACTTGATGATTTATCTTTAGAAAAAAAAATGGAGAGTCTCATACAAGAGATACAATCAAAATTTGAGCCCGCGTAATAGTGTACAAAAAACTGTCCTGATCACTGGTGGTGGCACAGGTGGTCACTTAAGTGTTGCAAAATCTTTTATTGATGAATTTTACAGCAGAGGGTACAAAGTCATTTTTATCGGATCTACCAAAGGGCAAGATAAAAAGTGGTTTGAAAACTATCCAAATATCTCACAATCATATTTTTTAGACACACGAGGGGTCGTAGATCAGAATTTTTTAGGCAAAATTTCATCACTTTGGATGATCTTTAAAGCTGTTCTAAAATCGATTTCTATTATCAGAAAAAACAATGTCACAAAAGTAGTAAGTGTCGGTGGATTTAGTGCTGCAGCTGCTAGTTTTGCTGCCATTCTTGCTAGAACAGATTTTTATATCCATGAACAAAATTCAATAGTCGGAAAACTCAATAAGCTCACTTCAAAATACGCAAAAGAAGTTTTTAGCTCTTATTTGCCATCTTCAAAAGTAAAAGACTATCCCATTAATGAAAAGTTTTTTAAAAATGCAAGAATCAGAAAAACTATCAAAACCATCATCTTTTTAGGTGGAAGCCAAGGAGCAAAAGGTATCAATGAATTTGCTCTAAAAATTGCTCCTGTTTTGAAACAAAAAGATATTCAGATCATTCACCAAACAGGAAAAAATGATTTTCTAGAGATACAAAAGAGATATGAAGAGTTAGGCATTGAAGCAGATGTTTTTGACTTTTCAACTGAACTTTTAGAAAAGATGAACCAATCAGATTTTGCAGTGAGCAGATCTGGAGCTTCAACATTATGGGAACTAGTAGCTTTGGGAATTCCTACTTTTTTTATCCCTTTTCCTTTCGCCGCTTCAAATCACCAGTACTATAATGCAAAATATTTAGTAGAAAATGATTTGTGTTTTTTACAAGAAGAGAAAAATTTAGATGAAAACTATTTTTTCAAATGTTTAGAACAAAGTAGTGAAAATGATCTAGAAGTAAAAAGTAAAAAACTTATCGACACGATTCATAGGGATGCAGTGAAAAATATTGTGGATATAATCGAAGAAAAACTTTAACCGAAATAGAGTATAAATTTGATTATTTTTATCTTTTGCAATATATTCTAAAAAGAAATAATAAAGTTAAGATTTTTGATTATTTAAAGGAGTAAATACTCCTCCCAAATACCTATTTAATAGCTATAAGCATATTATTTAAAGTATCTATTTAAAAATAGAATAATGCAGGGTAACAAATAGGGTAACAAAAAAACTTTTTATGTAGTATTTTTCGTGATTGAATATCTTTACAGTATAACCACCTTTTGGTTAATTATTGGTTTTGTTTAGTTTTGCATCTTCTATGTAGAAATATACATTTAGTTAGCATTTATTGACAAGTTATATACATTTTTAAACAACTTTTAACAACTCTTTTTTTTATAAATCCCATAAGTAAAGGCTTTATCTTTTGACAACTTGAAAAACTGCTTTTAACCTTAGCAATACTTAACATTTTTAATACAAGTTATTTAATTTAAAATCTTTTCTAATCTGTTTTACTTCTTTATGTGTTAGGTGTTGATCTCTATAATTATCAACTACTTTCATAATCTTTATTGCTTCATAAGTACACTTATCAGCTGTTATCTTTTGAGTTTGTGTGATTGTACCATCTAACAATAATTTTGATTTATACAGTAGATTAGATGATAATAAAAGTAGTTCAGGTGTTGAGGGTATATTTAATATCTTGTAAGTTGTTTTTTGAAGTGGTGGAACTGTTGGAACTGCTCCAATATCTGTAAGTGGTCTTATTGATTGTAAGCTATTCAAATTCATATAAATTAAATGTAAGTTGTTCTTTGATTCCATATTCATCTGTTTGTGAGATTTTAGGGTCTGTTGTTACTCTTTTTTCTAAGCTATCTAATTGCATAATAATATTATTTTTAATAGTGAATAAATCTTTTATGCTCGTTTCTTTTAGATCAGCTCCATTTATTCCATCATCTATTTTATTAAGTTGTTTTAGTAATGTTTTGTATTTTTCTTTTTTGTTCCATTTGTAAGATTCTTTTATCTCTATGTAGCTACTAAATTGTAAATCTTTAATTTCACTCTCAAAAAGTTTACTCCATTGTATCAAGGTAGGTTTTGAGGTTTTGAGTTGTTTAGCTATTTTATCAAAGCTTATTCCATCAGCTCTTAAAATTATAAATTCGTTTTGTTTAGCTGTTGGATTCATTTAGCACCTCTTCTACTATTTCATCATAATATTTATTGATTGTTACATATGCTATACCAGTTCTTTTATGTATTTGGTACTTTGTGGGCTTCATATCTTCACTATAAAGGCTTTTAATTGTTTCTTTGATAGATTGTATGACTTTTTGAGTTCTCTTACTTCTTGCCTTTTGTAGCGTTCCAACTTCAATAGGTTTTATTTCTTCTAACTTCTCATACATAGATACACTTCTATTTTTCATTAATTCTTTTATTTTGTTAAATAGATCTTCATCAATTTCAATTAGCATAAATTCCCTTTTTAATATAATTATATTATTATACTATAATTTAATTGTAATAGTATAATAATATTCTTATACTATTCATAATTTATCTTTTAAAATTTCTTCTAATTTTCTTACTATTCACATAAAGTAATCAGCAAAAAACTATGCTCTAAAACTTAACTGAATATAAATCAATAGAGTTATTCACATCCACTATGCTTTAAATACTAACTTCTTATATTTTTATATGTGAATAAGTGTATATTTACTTCTATTGGTATTTAGTTTATCTATTTTTTATGTGCCTAAGTGTGCTATTTCTTGTATTGGAAATTAGGGTTTTTCCAATTTATATAATACTTTTACAACTAAAATAACAAATTATCCAGCGTGTTTTTTTGCTTCTGATTTATTTTTATATTTAACTTCTACTGTTGCACCCATAAAACTTTTATCTTTTGCTAGTATCTCTTTGATCTTCATTTCTATTTGTTCTTTAGTCATTATCTGTTTCCTTTTGCTAGGTCTGTTATTTGTTTAAATTCGTGTAATGGTAAAGCCAACTCTTTTATGTTTGGTATTGAGATAGTAGCTTCTATCCTCCACAAAATACAATCTAAAGAGTTTTTATATGCTTTATCATAAAAGATTACTTTATCTATCATCAAGATATGAGTATCGTTTATGTAATAAGTATTCAAAAAACATTTTAAATGTTTATCAAAATATTGTTTAAGTTCAAATCTACTATTTAGGGCTTCAAAGTTTGGTTTGTGTTTTATATCTAAGCATAAATCAATATTAGATACATTTTTCAAGATAGATATTATTTTATCTACTAAGTGTTGGGGTACATTTTCTTTTAGTGTTAAATCTTTGTTATATTGTTTTAATCCAAATATAACCATTATTGCATTATTGTATCTTGGTCTATCGGTGTTACTGTTGTAATAGTAGATATTATATTTTTCTAATTGTAAGGCACTTGTAACCTCTTCTGCTTCTAACCTTTTTTTGAGTTTATCCATTATTTTTTTATCGTTTTTATTGATTTTACTCCAGTTCCCTAACTCCTCCAGCTTCTCTTTTTTGTATCTCTTCTTAAATTCTATCCTTATGCTATCTATCTCAAAATCTTCATCTGTATATTGATTAAATTCATCGATATAATTGTATAATTCTTTTAGTATATTCATAGTCTTTTTACCTTTATATTAAGAGGTTCAATTCTTAAAGTTATAAGCAAAACCCCACTACAAATAGGGTTTTAGCTGTTTTTGTTTCGTTATCCTTTTAAAGTTTACATCATATTGGACTTTATAGGGGTGTGTATTTTTTTAAAGCTTAATCTATTATTTTTATGATTTTACGCTTCACATTATCGAAGATGGTTTCCATATCTTTAAAGCAACACATTGTACTTAATTTTCTATTCTCAAATTTTACAATCATATGATGATCTTGGTATTT